>NZ_RRZJ01000077.1:0-538 GCF_004368175.1 Pseudomonas sp. CH235 | reverse complement strand
CCGAAGGCGTCGTAGTCGTAATGACGATCGCCCTGCATCAGCAGGCGATTGCCTTTGATCTGTGTCGGACCGGGGCGATCCTGCATCAGCAGGTTGCCGGCCGGGTCGTGGGCGAAGGTTTCCGGCAAGTCGTCTCGGGTGTGGCGCACGCGGATCAGCCGGTCGAGGGCGTCGTACGTGTAGCTGCGCTGGCCGTGGCGGGTGTCGGCGATGTGTTCGAGGTTGCCGTTGGCGCTGTAGGCAAAGTCGCGGCGGTACAGCGCGCTGCGTTGATGGCCTACGGCGTGGGACTTCAAGCGGCCCTGTTCGTCGTAGGTGTATTCGCTGAGCAGCAGGCCTTGCTGGCGCTGCTGTTCGCGGCCGTTCTGGTAGACGTGGCGGGTCAGCAAGGCGCCGTTGAGGTCGATCGCGGTCAGCGCCCCGCCCTTGGCGTAGTGGTAATCGAGTTTGCTGTTGTCCGGCAGACGCAGGCGGGTGAGCTGGCCGCAGGCGTCGTAGGCGTAACGCAGGGTGCCCCAGCCCTGATGCTCGCGCACCA
>NZ_RRZJ01000076.1:0-538 GCF_004368175.1 Pseudomonas sp. CH235 | reverse complement strand
CCGAAGGCGTCGTAGTCGTAATGACGATCGCCCTGCATCAGCAGGCGATTGCCTTTGATCTGTGTCGGACCGGGGCGATCCTGCATCAGCAGGTTGCCGGCCGGGTCGTGGGCGAAGGTTTCCGGCAGGTCGTCGCGGGTATGGCGTACACGGATCAGCCGGTCGAGGGCGTCGTAGGTGTAGCTGCGCTGGCCGTGGCGGGTGTCGGCGATGTGTTCGAGATTGCCCTTGGCGCTGTAGGCAAAGTCGCGGCGGTACAGCGCGCTGCGTTGATGGCCTACGGCGTGGGACTTCAAGCGGCCCTGTTCGTCGTAGGTGTATTCGCTGAGCAGCAGGCCCTGCTGGCGCTGCTGTTCGCGGCCGTTCTGGTAGACGTGGCGGGTCAGCAAGGCACCGTTGAGGTCGATCGCCGTCAGCGCCCCGCCCTTGGCGTAGTGGTAATCGAGTTTGCTGTTGTCCGGCAGACGCAGGCGGGTGAGCTGGCCGCAGGCGTCGTAGGCGTAACGCAGGGTGCCCCAGCCCTGATGCTCGCGCACCA
>NZ_RRZJ01000029.1:0-73399 GCF_004368175.1 Pseudomonas sp. CH235 | reverse complement strand
TCAGAGGCAGCGGCCCCAGCACCTGCGTGATCGGCGCCGTCAGAGGCGACTGCAGCTGCACCAACGTGATCGGAACCGTCAGAAGCTACGGCTCCGGCGCCTACGTGGTCGGAGCCATCGGAGGCAACGGCCCCTGCACCAACGTGATCGGAACCGTCAGAAGCAACGGCCCCTGCGCCGACATGGTCTGAGCCGTCAGAGGCAACTGCTCCGGCGCCGACGTGATCCGCGCCATCAGAGGCGACAGCGCCTGCGCCGACATGATCGGAGCCGTCTGAAGCAACGGCGCCAGCACCGACATGATCTGCGCCATCAGATGCGACTGCACCAGCGCCAACATGATCGGCGCCGTCAGAAGCTACAGCCCCCGCACCCACATGATCCGCCCCATCCGACGCCAATGCCTGCGCCTGCGCTGCCCAGACATTGGGCATTGCCACCGTTGCCGCAACTGCCAGGACGAGGCCCGGCCAAAGCGTGTGCTTCATGATTTTCTCCACGCCCCATCAGCCACACAGCAACCGAGCGTTACCCGTCATTCGTTCATTGACGGAAGGCTCGTCGGCCCGGGGTCAACCAGATTGGTGAGTGGCACGGGGGCACCGGAAGGTGCACGGGTGTCGACGGTTTACAGGAAATCTGGACAGCGAACTGAAAAGTATAGTTCGCCCTCGGCGGAAGGCAGGCTGAAGGGTCGTGAAGGCGATAGTCGGTTCGCTTCCTTGAAGGCCTGCGCTAGAAAACAATCAGTCTAAAAACCGCGTAGCGCAATGTAGCGTGTTTGCTAGGCTCAAGGATGTAGGCGAAGACGCAGACTGATGCGCAAGCGGATAGCGAGGAAGCGTTGGGCGCGTTCCGAAGGGTACACGGTTAGAAAGAACCCCGCGCTGGGTTCCAGCCCTTATGCCGTGTGAAGCAGCAGAGCACATTGCCTGTACTGTGGGAGTCCTGAGAAACCTCGTAAGCCAGAGACCAGCACTGGCCGCCTACTCAAACACCAAAGCCCGCCTTGTGCGGGCTTTGACGTTTTCGGGCGTTAGATACTGGCCAGCGCTTGCGCCAGATCCGCACGCAGGTCTTCGATGTCCTCGACGCCCACCGACAGACGCACCAGGCTGTCACCGATGCCGAGCTTGGCACGGGTTTCGGCCGGGATGGTCGCGTGGGTCATGATCGCCGGGTGTTCGATCAGGCTTTCCACACCGCCAAGGCTTTCGGCCAGGGCGAAGATCTGCACGTTCTCCAGAAAGCGCCGGGCGCCCGCCAGATCACTGTTCAGATCCAGGGAAATCATCCCGCCGAAACCACGCATCTGACGCTTGGCCAGTTCGTGCTGCGGGTGCGATTCCAGACCCGGGTAGTAGACGCGTTTGACCTGCGGCTGCTGCTCCAGCCAGCGCGCCAGCTCCAGCGCGTTGCTGCAATGACGCTCCATACGCAACGCCAAAGTCTTCACGCCGCGCAGGGTGAGGAACGCGTCGAACGGGCCGGAGATGGCGCCGACGGCGTTCTGCAGGAAGCCCAGACGCTCGGCCAGCGCAGGATTGTCACCGACCACCGCGATCCCGCCGATCACGTCGGAGTGACCGTTCAGGTATTTGGTGGTCGAGTGCAGCACGATGTCGAAACCCAGTTCCAGCGGCCGCTGGATCCACGGGCTGGCGAAGGTGTTGTCGGCCACGCAGAGGATCCCGCGCGCCTTGCAGATGCGCGCGATGGCGGCGAGGTCGGACAGACCCAGCAGCGGGTTGGTCGGGCTCTCCACAATCACCATGCGCGTGTCGTCCTGTAACGACGCTTCGAACGCCGACAGATCCGCCAGATCGACGAAGCTGAAACGATGCCCGGCACTGCGCTGGCGCACCTTGTCGAACAGGCGGAACGTGCCGCCGTACAGGTCATTGCCGGAAATGATGTGCGAGCCGGCGTCGAGCAGTTCGAGCACGGTGGAAATCGTCGCCAGCCCGGACGCGAAAGCGAACGCCTGGGTGCCGCCCTCCAGATCCGCCACGCAGCGCTCCAGGGCAAAACGCGTCGGGTTGTGCGAGCGGCCGTAGTCAAACCCCTTGTGCACGCCGGGGCTGTCTTGCAGGTACGTCGAGTTGGCGTAGATCGGCGGCATCAGCGCGCCGGTGGTCGGGTCCGGCGTTTGCCCGGCGTGGATCACGCGGGTGGCGAAGCCCTGTTGACGGGCGTTCTTGTCGTGCTGGCTCATGCCAGGGATCTCCGTAATTGATTGAGCATGTCGACGCGGGTGATCAGGCCGTGGAAGCCTGAAGCGTCGGCGATGATGGCCACCAGGCCGCTGCTGAGCACGGCTTCCAGTTCAGCCAGCGTGGCGCCGGGGGCGAGGGTTTGCAACTTGTCGGTCATCGCGCTGGACACGGGTTTGCTGAAGAGCGAGGCGTCTTCGTGCACGCGCACCAGAATGTCCGACTCGTCGATCACGCCGACCAGTTGCTTGCCATCCACCAGCACCGGCAGTTGCGAAACATCTGCCAGGCGCATGCGCTGGAAGGCGGTCATCAGCGTATCGTCCGGTCCGACGCTGACGACTTTGCCGTCTTCGAAACGTCGGGCAATCAGGTCGCGCAGGTCGCCGTAGCGTTTGCGCTGCAGCAGGCCCTGATCGGTCATCCACTGGTCGTTGTAGACCTTCGACAGGTAACGGGTGCCGGTGTCGCAGACGAAGCTGACCACGCGTTTCGGCTCGGTCTGTTCGCGGCAATAACGCAGCGCGGCGGCCAGCAGGGTGCCGGTGGACGAGCCACCCAGAATGCCCTCGGCTTTCAGCAACTGACGGGCGTGATCGAAGCTCTCTTCGTCGCTGATCGAGTAGGCGCTGCGCACGCTCGACAGGTCGGTGATCGACGGAATGAAGTCTTCGCCGATGCCTTCCACCGCCCAGGATCCGGCGGTGCCCAAGTGCTTGCTGCGGCTGTATTCAGCCATCACCGAACCGACCGGGTCGGCCAGGACCATTTCAAGGTCCGGTTGCACGCGTTTGAAGAAACGGGTCAGGCCGGTCAGCGTGCCGGCCGAGCCGACGCCGACCACGATCGCGTCCAGGTCATGCTCGGTCTGGGCCCAGATTTCCGGCCCGGTGCTGCACTCGTGGGCCAGCGGGTTGGCCGGGTTGTTGAACTGGTCGGCGAAGAACGCGCCGGGAATGTCCTTGGCCAGACGCGCGGCGACATCCTGGTAGTACTCGGGATGACCCTTGCCGACATCGGAGCGGGTGATGTGCACTTCGGCGCCCATGGCCTTGAGGTGCAGGACTTTTTCGGTGGACATTTTGTCCGGCACCACCAGCACGACGCGGTAGCCCTTGGCGCGGCCGACCAGGGCCAGGCCCAGACCGGTGTTGCCGGCGGTGGCCTCGACGATCGTACCGCCCGGTTGCAGGCGACCATCGCGTTCAGCGGCGTCGATCATGGCCAGACCGATGCGGTCCTTGATCGAACCGCCGGGGTTCTGTGATTCGAGTTTGAGAAACAGGGTGCAGGGACCGGTATCGAAGCGGGTGACTTGTACCAGCGGCGTATTGCCGATCAGCCCAAGTACGGCAGGGCGTGAATCCTTTGACATCTCTTCACCTCTTTGTGGTGTTGATCGCGTTCCATTCGCGGGGAAAAAGCTCGCGTGCAACATAGGCTCAGACATGAGCTGTCGCAACCTTTAAACGGCCGGAAATACAGCCATTTCGATCTAACGATAGAACGAAATCGGAGAGGGGAAGGAAGTGATTTGCAGGGGTTTATACGCAGGCGTCATCGAGTATTGAAAGGGCGTCTTCGGCGTCACGAAGCGCTTGATCCGGCAGTGAAAATCCTGCAACGAAAATCGCTCAGTGGTTGCTCATCAGACCGTGCAGCACACCCAGCCTCAGACCGGGTTCGGACGGCACCATTTGCGAGATCCCGAACACTTTGAACGCTGCCAGCATGACCACCAGACCGCCGGGCAGAATGCTCTGGCGGTGGGGTTGCAGGCCGGCCAGTTTCAGCTGTTGAACATTGCTGACTTCCAGCAGGCGCAACGACAACCGCAACAGGCCGCCGTAGGTGATGCCGCTCTCGCCATGATCGTTCAGGCGATTGGCCTTGAGCACTTTGGCGAGCATCCGTGCGGTGCCCGAAGAGCCGATCGTCTGCTGCCAGCCCTGGGCGCGATAACGGCGGGCGACTTTTTCGAATTGCAGGATGGCCACCCGTTCGGCTTCTTGCAGGGCGCCGGCGGAAATTTCACCGTTGCGAAAGTAGCGCGCGCTCAAGGTGCCGCTGCCGATGGCAATGCTTTCGGTCAGCAGCGGCTGCGAGCCCTGGCCGAGAATCAGCTCGGTGGAGCCGCCGCCAATGTCGACCACCAGACGCATGTCATCGGCGACCGGCAGGGTATGGGCCACACCGGCGTAGACCAGACGCGCTTCTTCATGCCCGGAAATCACATCGATGCGAAACCCCAGATGCCGTTCCGCGCTGGCCAGAAACAGCTGCGCATTGTCCGCCTCGCGCACCGCGCTGGTGGCTACCGCGCGCACACGACCGGGCTCGAAACCGCGTAGCTTCTTGCCGAACCGCGCCAGCGCCTGCCAGCCGCGATCCAGCGCCATTTCATCCAGTGCCCGACCGTCGAAGCCTTCGGCCAGTCGTACCGGCTCGCGCAAGGTCTTGACCTCCTGAATCATGAAGCCCTTTCTGCTGCGCACCGACTGGCCGATCATCATGCGAAAGGCATTGGAACCGAGGTCGATGGCGGCAAACAGCGAGGTGTCTTCTTTCATGGGGATCCTTGCAAATCATCCGTCGGGAGGCGCGGGACGGTTTGCGAGGATTCTGCCGCGGGTTCGATGACAACCTGATGACGCGGGCGGGGCGGTTCAGTGAATTCATCGCTGTCATGACACTGTCATTATCGGCTGCCCATACTTGCCCCCAATACATCGCGTGCTTTTCATGATTCGGCTGCCTTCCGGGCAGCTTTTTTTTGCCCGCGATTTACCGGGCACGCAAATTTGCAATCCCGGGCGATGCACGATTAATATACGATCCATATACACTTCGTATCGGATATTGCCATGGGCATCGTAAAGATTTCAGAGGACATGCACGAGAATCTGCGCATCTCCAGCAACGCACTCAGCCGCTCGATCAACGCGCAGGCCGAACACTGGATGCGCATCGGCATGCTCGCCGAGCTGTATCCCGATCTTGATCACCACGCCATTTGCCGGTTGCTGATTCGCGCCGAACAGTCGGGTGGTCTGGATCTGCAGCAGGTCTGCGCACTGGCGGATGCCGCGCAGAACGCCTCGGTCAAAGAGGCGGCCAAGGCATGAGAAACCCGATCAAGATCAACACCCAGGCCGAAATCGCCCAATCCCGCGAGGCCGGCAGACTGGCCGCCGAGGTGCTGGCGATGCTGGTGCCGCACGTCAAGGCTGGCGTGACAACCGATCAACTCGACCAGTTGTGCAACGACTACATCGTCAATGTGCAGAAGGCGATACCGGCCAACGTCGGTTACCACGGCTTCCCGAAAACTGTTTGCGCGTCGGTCAACGAGGTGGTCTGCCACGGCATTCCTTCGAAGCGTGTGCTGAAGGACGGCGATATCGTCAACCTCGACATCGCGGTGATCAAGGACGGCTGGTTCGGCGACACCAGTCGCATGTACGTGGTCGGCGAACCGACGCCCGAGGCGCGGCACCTGATCAAGACCACTTACGACGCGATGTGCGCCGGTATCCGCGTCGTACGGCCGGGCGCTACGCTGGGCGATATTGGCCATGCAATTCAAAGTCTGGCGGAAAAAGAAGGGTTTAGCGTGGTGCGCGAGTACTGCGGGCACGGGATCGGCAAGGTCTATCACGATGAACCGCAGGTGCTGCATTACGGTTATCCGGAGCAGGGCTTGAAGCTGAAGGCGGGGATGATCTTTACCATCGAGCCGATGCTCAATGCCGGCAAGCGCCATGTGAAAAGTCTGGCGGATGGCTGGACGGTGGTGACCAAGGATCAGTCGTTGTCGGCGCAGTGGGAGCACATGATTGCGGTGACGGAGGACGGGTTTGAGGTGTTGACGGCGTGGCCTGACGAAATTGATGGATTTGCGCCGATCAACTGATACCGAGTCGCCTGCTGGCCCTCACCCCAGCCCTCCCGAAACGTCGGACCGCCCGGAGGGAGAGGGAGCCGATTGGGGAATATTGGAGAATTACGCCGACCTGAAAACTCCGCAGTGAATCCATAATCGCCGCCGACCAGAATGCTGTGCCAAATCCACAATCGACTCGGTTTTTCAGGTCGATGTACAGCGCAAGACACCTCGGTCGGCTCCCTCTCCCTCCGGGAGAGGGCTGGGGTGAGGGCGGGCAGGCGACTCGGTGTTAATGAGCCCCCGCTGCTTTGTTCAAATCGCTCTCAGCCCACTCGGTATAGACGCAAGCATCCGCCGTCGCCCAACGCACCCGAACCGGATCCCCGGCCTTCAGCGGCATCCCCGCCGCTGACAACGCCTTCACCGTCATCGAAGTCCCGCCTGACGTGACCACACTGCAAGTCTGACTCTCACCCAGAAACAACACCTCGACCACCTTCGCCGAAACCTCGTTCCAGCCCGCTGCCAATGGCTCACTCGCCGCCTGCTGCACACTCAACGCCAACGCCTTCTCCGGACGCACCATCAACAAAACATCCTGCCCGGTCTGCAATCCAGCGGTGAAACGGATCGACAGCGCCTGCCCCTCAAAACTCGCCGCCGCATTGCCCTGCGCCTTGAGCTTGAGAAAGTTCGAGTTACCGAGAAACGACGCCACAAATGCATTCGGCGGATTCTGATAAAGGTCATACCCGCTGCCGAGCCCGACAATCTTGCCGTGACTGAAAATCGCGATGCGCTGGGACAGGCGCATGGCTTCTTCCTGATCGTGGGTCACGTAGACGATGGTGATGCCGAGGCGACGGTGCAGCTGGCGCAATTCATCCTGCAGGTCTTCGCGAAGTTTCTTGTCCAGCGCCCCGAGCGGTTCGTCCATCAGCAGAATACGTGGCTCGTAAACCAGCGCCCGTGCAATGGCGACCCGTTGCTGCTGGCCGCCGGACAGTTGCGAAGGACGACGATGGGCGAACTGTTCCAGCTGCACCAGCTTCAACATCGCATCGACGCGTTTATCACGCTCGGCTGCAGCGAGTTTGCGGATCGCCAGCGGGAACGCGATGTTGTCGCGCACCGACAGATGCGGGAACAGCGAATAGCGCTGGAACACCATGCCGATGTCGCGTTTGTGCGGCGGCACATTCACCAGCGACTGGCCGTTGACCAGGATCTCGCCGCTGCTCGGGGTTTCGAAGCCGGCGAGCATCGACAACGTGGTGCTTTTGCCCGAGCCGCTGGAGCCGAGAAAGGTGAGGAATTCGCCGTCCTTGATGTCCAGCGAGATGTTGTCCACGGCGGCGAAATCGCCGTAGTGCTTGTTCAGGTTGCGCAGGCTGACCAGGGGTTTGTCGCTCTGCTGGGATGCGTCTTTGATCACGGCACTCATGTCGTACTCCTGGCGCTCAGGCGCTGATTTCGTTGCGCCGGCGCAGCGCGGCGGCGATCACCATGACCAATACCGACAGGCCGATCAGCAGCGTCGAAGCGACGGCGATCACGGGCGTCAGGTCCTGGCGCAGGGTGGTCCACATTTTCACGGGAAGGGTTTGCAGGGTCGGGCTGGCCATCATCACGCTGAGCACCACTTCGTCCCACGAAACCAGGAAGGCGAAGAGGGCGCCGGCCACCATCCCCGGGCGAATCGCCGGAAAGGTCACCTTGAACACCGCTTGCAGGCGTGACGCACCGCAGATCACCGCCGCGTCTTCAATCGACTGATCGAACAGCTTCAGCGAGTTGATGATCGAGATGATGGTGAACGGCAGGGCGACGATCACATGGCTGACGACGAAGGCGAACATCGTCCCGGTGTAGCCGAGCTTGAGGAACAGCGCGTACACCGCCACCGCGATGATCACCAGTGGCACGATCATCGGCAGGGTGAACAGACCGTAGAGCATTTCCCGGCCGGGAAAGCGCCCGCGCACCAGCGCAAAGGCCGTCGGCAAACCGAGGGCGACGGCGCAGATCGTGGTCAGCACCGCGACCTTGAGGCTGGCCAGCGCTGCGCTCATCCAGTCGGCGTTGGAGAAGAACTGCACGTACCATTTCAGCGTCCAGCCCGGTGGCGGGAACACCAGCCACTGGGACGAACCGAACGACAGCAGGACGATGAACACGATCGGCAACAGCAGGAACAGGCCGATCAGCCCGGTGGTGAAATACAGGCCGAAGCGCATCCGGCGACTCATGGCATTGGGCGTCAAGAGCATGTCGGCTTACCTCGCGTTACTGGCGCCAACCGGGGATTCCGGTTGCAGCTTCAGGTAGACGTAGAACAGCACCAGGGTGATGACGATCAGCAACGCGGCGCCGGCGCTGGCCAGGCCCCAATTGAGGAACGACTGCACCTGCTGAATGATGAATTCCGGCAGCATCATGTTCTGCGCCCCGCCCAGCAGCGCCGGGGTGACGTAGTAACCGAGCGACATCACGAACACCATCAAGCCGCCGGATGCCAGACCCGGCCGGCACAGCGGCAGGAACACCCGGAAGAAGTTGGTCCAGGGACTCGCGCCACAGATCGAACCGGCCTGCAGGATCATCGGGTCGATGGCCTGCATGGTCGCCTGCAACGGCAGCACGATGAACGGAATCATGATGTAGCTCATGCCGATCACCACGCCGGTCAGGTTGTGCACCATTTCCAGCGGTTGATCGATGATGCCCATGGCCATCAAGGCTTTATTGATGACACCCGAAGCCTGCAACAGCACCAGCCAGGAATAGGTGCGGGCGAGGAGGCTGGTCCACATCGACAACAACACGATGTTGAGGATCCAGCGGCCCCAGCCCCGTGGCACCAAGGTGATTGCCCAGGCCAGCGGGAAGCCCAGCAGCAGGCTGAACACCGTCACCAATCCCGCTACCGAAAAGGTGTTGAACAGCACCCGGGCGTAGGCCGAGTTAGCGAACAGTTGCTCATAGTTGCCGAGGCCCGGCACCGGTTCCAGCACGCCGCGCAGCAACAAACCAATCAGCGGGGCGAGAAAGAACAGACCGAGGAACAACAGCGCCGGCGCGAGGTTGCCGGCGCCGCGCCAGCGTTGCTTGAGGGACGGGGCTTGCGCCATGGCACTCGCCTTGCCTGAAGCCGGGCCGGCAGCGCTCGGGGCGCTCCCGGTGGCAGTGGAGGGACGGGATGCGGTGGCCGCCATTTTCATTTGACCAGCCATTCGTTCCACCGTGTCGCGATGGCCGGACCGTTCTTGGCCCAGTACGCGAAATCAAGAGTGATCTGATCCTTAGCGTAGGCAGTCGGCAGGTTCGGGGCCAGCGTCGAGTCCAGACGCGCCACGCTGTCGACGTTGACCGGGGCGTAGGCGGTCAGGTTGGAGAAGTCAGCCTGGCCTTTGGCACTGCTGGCGCTGGCCAGGAACTTCATCGCCGCGTCCTTGTTTTTCGCTCCCTTTGGCACCACCAGAATGTCGGCCATGACCAGGTTCTGTTTCCAGCTCACGCCCACCGGTGCGCCATCTTCTTGCAGGGCATGAATCCGGCCGTTCCAGAACTGGCCCATGCTCGCTTCACCGGAGGCCAGCAGTTGCTGCGACTGCGCGCCGCCGCCCCACCAGACGATGTCTTTCTTGATGGTGTCGAGTTTCTTGAAGGCGCGATCCAGGTCCAGCGGGTAGAGCTTGTCGGCCGCTACGCCATCGGCGAGCAGGGCCAGTTCGAGCACGCCGGGGCTTGGCCATTTATAGAGGGCGCGTTTGCCGGGGAAAGTCTTGGTGTCGAACAGCGCGCTCCAGTCCTGCGGCTTGTTGGCGCCGAGCTTGCCCTCGTTGTAGCCGAGGACGAAGGAGAAGAAGAACGAGCCGACGCCGTGGTCGCTGACAAAACGCGGGTCGATCTTGTCGCGCTGGATCTGTTTGAAATCGAGGGGTTCGAGCAGGCCTTCGGCGGCGGCGCGCAGGGCGAAGTCAGCTTCGACATCGACCACGTCCCATTGCACGTTGCCGCTCTCGACCATGGCCTTGAGTTTGCCGTAGTCGGTCGGGCCGTCCTGCACGACGGTGATGCCGCTGGCCTTGCTGAACGGATCGGCCCAGGCCTGTTTCTGCGCATCCTGGGTGCTACCGCCCCAGCTGACAAAGTTCACACTCTCGGCGGCCATCGCGGCCTGACCGGTCACGCTCAGCAGTCCCGCGAAAAAGATCGCGGTTGCAGCTTTGTTCAACACCATTTTTACGCCCTCATTGTTGTGTTTTTGAGCGGGCTTGCGTTGTTGCCCGCCTGTCGGGAGCAGTAGCTGGACGGTTTTTCAGGTCATCCGGTCTATGGAATATCATATTATGGTATTCCAAACTTTGTGCAAGCACTTTGCCGTACCGGCTATCTGGCGGCTTATGGTTTTTGAGGTGTTCGATGTGGGGATTTTGGCTGAATTTTAGATCCAACCCCTCACCCCAGCCCTCTCCCGGAGGGAGAGGGAGCAGATCTCTATGCTGTTCAAAACTCGAGTTCGACTCTGAGTTTCAGGTCGATGTATAGCGGTAAAACAACTCGGTCGGCTCCCTCTCCCTCTGGGAGAGGGCTGGGGTGAGGGCAGCATTAGCCGCTTGAAATGCAACATCGAATCACTCGGTGAACGGAATGCTCTCAACCACCTCAAGATCGTAGCCAGTCAAACCGGCATATTTCAGCGGCGGGCCCAGGTGGCGCAGCTTGCCGACGCCCAGGTTCTGCAGAATCTGCGCCCCGGTGCCGACCTCTGAATAGATTCGCGATTGCGAGCGACTGAACTGCCGAGGCGGCTGAGTCAGTTGCGGAATGCGCTCCAGCAGCGCCTGGGAAGACTCATGATTGGCCAGCACCACGACCACGCCATGCCCTTCGGCCGCGACCCGTTGCAGTGCTGCCCACAACGTCCAGTTCGTCGGCCCGCTGTACTCGGCACCCACCAGATCGCGCAGCGGATCGATCACATGCACGCGCACCAGCGTCGGTTCCTCACGGCGCAGCTCGCCCATGACCATCGCCATGTGCACGCCGCCCTCGATGCGATCTTCGAAAGTAATCAAACGGAAGGTGCCATGCACCGTCGGCAGTTCCCGCTCGCCGATGCGCTCGATGGTGTGTTCAGTGCTCAGGCGATAGTGGATCAGGTCGGCGATGGTGCCGATCTTGATCCCGTGCTTGCGCGCGAAGACTTCCAGATCCGGACGACGGGCCATGGTGCCGTCGTCGTTCATCACTTCGACGATCACTGAAGCGGGCGTAAAACCCGCCAACCGCGCCAGATCACAACCGGCCTCGGTGTGACCGGCACGGGTCAACACGCCACCTTCCTTGGCGCGCAGCGGAAAGATATGGCCCGGCTGCACCAGGTCTTCAGCGCGGGCATTCGGCGCCACCGCAGCGGCCACCGTGCAAGCGCGGTCGGCAGCAGAAATGCCGGTAGTCACACCGACCGCCGCTTCGATGGAAACCGTGAACGCCGTGCTGAACACGCTGCCATTGCTCGGCACCATCTGTTCCAGCCCCAGGCGCTGGCAATGATCGTCAGTCAACGTCAGACAAATCAGGCCTCGAGCCTCACGGGCCATGAAACTGATCGCCTCGGGCGTGCAACGGTCGGCGGCCAGCAGCAGGTCACCTTCGTTTTCCCGGTCTTCGTCATCGACCAGCAACACCATTTTGCCGAGGCGATAATCTTCGATGATTTCTTCGATGCTGTTGAAGGCCATGCTGGACTCTCGATGTGGGGTGAAATTCGTGGTATACCATAATACATAATCAACAAAGAGGTCACTATGAAGGCGTACTGGATTGCTCACGTGGACATCACCGATCCCGATCACTACAGCCAATACACCCAACGCGCGCCAAAGGCGTTCGCCGAGTACGGCGCGAGGTTCTTAGCCAGAGGCGGGCGCAGCGAAGCAATGGAAGGACGGACGACGCCGCAGCGCAGCGTGGTGATTGAATTCGACAGTTATGAGCAGGCCGTGGCGTGCTACCGCTCGGCGGCGTATCAGGAAGCGAAAAGTTTTCGCGAGGAGTGGGCGAGGGCGGAGATTGTCATCGTTGAAGGGATGGCGCCGTAACGACTTGCTTGCAAATCCGCAGGAACTGCAGAATCGAACACCGCCGCGATCCTTTGATATTTTTTCTGGATCAGGAGATCGCTCGCTGGACGGAATTTAATGCCTGCGGTTATGCACGATGTGCTCTAAGGGAATGTTGATGCGCATGACAAAAGGAATGTTTGCAGGTAGGCGAGTAGGCCTCTGGCTAGTGGCTGCTCTATTGGTAAATGCAGTCTTTCTGGCTTTTCTGATTTTCGGGAACAGTGCGAAGGTACGCGATCTGGAGATGGTTAAAACCAAAGAACCCCTGCTGATCGAAGGGCAAGGTGGCGATGACAATTACTATGTCCTGCCGATGGGAACAACGCTATATCACGATAAAAGCTTTCCTGAAGGGCACGATCGTTATGTTGTGTATCTGAATCACAAAGGTGCCATTGCCCACGAAGAAGTCCCAATGAAGCCTGAATATGGCGGTTCTTTTATTGATCCTCTTTGGCTAGCCAAAATTGATGCCGATACCTTGAAGGACATTTTCAAGCGTTTTCCGCTCTCCAAGAAAGACATCTCCGCTGCTCTCAAAGCCAATGAAATCACCAAAGATGATCTGGCGGATATCATTCGTGCGATGCCGGACTGAGCACCTATTTACCGAGGAATCGGGCCGGGCTCTGTATTTTCTGCAAGTGACGGCTGATCAACGCATGAAATGAATCTTGCCGCTGTCGTCATTGCCCATGTACATGCCATAGACCCCGGCCTGGCGTTCCTCGATGTAGCGTTCGAGGATCTGCCGGATCGCCGGGTAGTAGATCTGCTCCCAGGGGATGTCTTCGGGGGCGAAGAATTTGCAGGCGAGGGTTTCCGGACCGTACTCGCCAGTGATTTCCAGCGCGAGTGCGCGGAAGATGATGTAGACCTCGCTGATCTTCGGCACGCTGAAGATTGAGTACGGCGAGACGATCTCCGCGCGTACGCCGCTTTCTTCCCAGACTTCGCGCAGGGCGGCCTGTTCGGTGGTTTCGCCGCTTTCCATGAAACCGGCGGGCAGGGTCCAGGTGCCGGGACGCGGGGGAATTGCCCGTTGGCACAAGAGGTATTTGCCGTCCTGCTCGATGATGCAGCCGGCGATGATCTTCGGGTTTACATAGTGGATGTAGCCGCAACCGCGGCACATCAGGCGCTCGTGCGTATCGCCCGGCGGCACTTGCTGACCGAGGTCAGCGCCACCGCATTTCGGGCAAAAGCTCGGGTTGAACATGTCAGTGACCTATGCGCGGTTCTTTCAGCGCGATGGGCAGGGTGATTGGCGGTGTGTCGCCGGTCTCTTCCTGTTTGCGCTTGAGGTAATCGAGAGCGACGGCAGCCGCAGCGCGCACGTGATCGACGCACGCCTGATGCGCCGCCAGCGGATCGCCGCTCTTGATCGCCTCGACCATTTTTTCCATCTCGTGATTACTGGCGCCGCGACGGTTTTCCTGGGACACCGACGTTGCGCGCAAGTAGCTGATGCGCGCCTGCAACTGCCGCAGCTGAGTGGCTGCGACATGGTTGCCGGAACCTTCCAGCAGCACGTCATAGAAACCCTGCACCGAGTCGATCACCTGCTGCAACTCGCCGTCCTTGAGCGCCTTGCGGTTCTCGTCGAGGGCTTTTTCCAGGGCCTTGATGTCCTTGGCCTTGGCGCGCAGGGTGAACAGCTGGACGATCAGGCCTTCGAGCACGCAACGCAGTTCATAGATGTCGACGGCATCGGCGAGGGTGATGATCGCCACGCGCGGGCCCTTGGCGTCAGCGAATTCCACCAGACCTTCGGATTCCAGGTGACGCAAGGCTTCACGCACCGACGTACGGCTCACGCCCAGGCGATCGCACAGATCGCGCTCCACCAGGCGATCGCCCGGCAGCAGCTGGAAGTTCATGATGGCGCTTCGCAGTTTATCCAGCACGATTTCGCGCAGGGTGACGGGGTTGCGATTGACCTTGAAGCTGTCGTCGAGTGGCAGGCGTTTCATGGGGTCCGCTCTTTAAGGTGGCTGTCCATGCCAGACGGGCATCAAAACAGCCGAGGGGTTAACTGGAGGCCTCGGCGTCGGCTTCGGCGAAGGCTTCACGGGCGAGCCGGAAACTGTCCACGGCTGCCGGGATGCCGCAATAAATACCGACCTGAAGCAGAATTTCGCGTATTTGCTCACGACTCAGGCCGTTACGCAAGGCGCCGCGCACATGCAGTTTCAGTTCGTGCGGGCGGTTGAGCGCCGAGATCATCGCCAGGTTGATCATGCTGCGCTCCTTGAGCGACAGGCCTTCACGTCCCCAGACGTGGCCCCAGCAGTATTCGGTGACCATTTCCTGCAGCGGGCGGGTGAAGTCGTCGGCGTTCTCGATCGAGCGCTGCACATAGGCTTGGCCCAGCACCTGGGTGCGGATCTTCAGGCCTTGCTCGTACTTTTCGTTGCTCATGTGTTTCTCCGCTCAACCCAGTGTCGGCAAAGCGCCGAGCTTGCCCTTGTGATAAATCATCGGCGTCACCGGTTGCTCCGGCAGGATCAGGTTCTTCACCGCGCCAACGATGATCGCGTGGTCGCCACCGTCGTATTCACGCCACAGTTCGCATTCGATGATCGCCGTGGCCTTGGCGAGGATCGGGTTACCGAGCTCGCTCAAGTGCCACTCGATGCCGTTGGCCTTGTCCTTGCCTTTGCCGGCGAAAGCATAGGCCTCGGCGGTCTGGTCGGCGGACAGCAAATGAATCGCGAACTTCTTGCTGTCGCGCAGTACCGGGTAGGTGTCGGAGGCGTAGTTGGGGCAGAACAGCACCAGCGCCGGATCAATCGACAGCGCACTGAAGGCGCTGGCGGTGATGCCGACGATGCCACCGTCCGGGTCGAGGGTGGTGACCACCGTGACCCCGGACGGAAACGAGCTCATGACGTCTTTGTAAATGCCGGGTTCGATCATGTCGCAGGACTCCTAACGCATCACAAACGGATCAGGCATCGGCGCCTGGGAGAGGTTGATCCACACCGTTTTCAGTTCGGTGTAGGCCAGCACCGAATCGATGCCGCTTTCGCGTCCATAGCCACTGTTCTTGAAGCCGCCGATCGGTGCCATCGCCGACACCGCGCGGTAAGTGTTGACCCAGATAATCCCCGAGCGCACGTCCCGGGCCAGACGATGGGCCCGGCCCAGATCGCGGGTCCAGATGCCGGCGGCGAGGCCGAACTGCGAGTCGTTGGCAATCGCCAGCGCTTCGGCTTCGTCCTTGAAACGGATCACCGAGGCCACCGGACCAAAGACTTCTTCCTGCATGATCTTCATCGAGTTGCGATCGCATTCGAACAGCGTCGGTTCGTAGAACCAGCCATCACCCACGCCACTCGGACGCTTGCCACCCAGACGCAGGCGCGCGCCTTCGGCGATGGCATCGGCCACCAGACCTTCAACCACTGCCAGTTGCTGCGCGGTGGCCATCGGACCCATTTCGCTGCTGTCGTCCTGCGGGTTGCCGATGCGGATGCGCTGGGCGCGCTCCACCAACCGGCTGACGAATTCGTCGTAGATTTCATCCTGCACCAGCAGTCGCGAACCGGATACGCAGCTCTGACCGGATGCGGCGTAGATCCCGGCGATGGCGCCGTTGATCGCACTGTCGAGATCAGCGTCGGCAAAGATGATGTTCGGCGATTTGCCGCCCAGTTCCAGCGACAGCTTGGCGAAGTTCTCGGCGCTGCTGCGCACCACATGCCGGGCCGTGGCCGCGCCGCCGGTGAAGGCAATCTTGCGGATCAGCGGATGGCGGGTGAGGGCGGCGCCCGTGCTCGGGCCGTAACCGGTGACCACGTTGACCACGCCCGGCGGAATCCCGGCTTCGAGGGCCAGGCGCGCCAGCTCAAGAATGGTCGCCGAGGCGTGCTCGGAGGGCTTGATCACAATGGTGTTGCCCGCCGCCAGCGCCGGCGCCAGTTTGATCGCGGTCAGATAAAGCGGGCTGTTCCACGGAATGATCGCGGCGACCACGCCCATGGCTTCGTGCACGGTGTAGGCGAACAGATCGGGCTTATCCAGCGGCAGGGTGCCGCCTTCGAGCTTGTCGGCGAGGCCGGCGGTGTAGTGGAAGAACTCCGGCAGATAACCGACCTGACCGCGGGTTTCGCGGATCAGTTTGCCATTGTCTCGGCTTTCCAGCTGCGCCAGTTGTTCCTTGTTTTCAGCGATCAGGTCACCGAGACGACGCAGCAGTTTGCCGCGCGCGGTGGCGGTCAAGCCACGCCATGCCGGGCTGTCGAAGGCGGTCTGCGCGGCTTGCACGGCGCGTTCGACGTCGGCCTCGTCAGCGTCGGGCAGTTCGGCCCAAGGTTCGGCCAGCGCCGGGTTGAGGCTTTCGAAAGTCTTGCCGGAGAGGGCGTCGACCCATTCTCCGCCGATGCACATCTGGAAGCGTGCGAGCGTCATGCAACGATCCCCTTTATATGGTTTTGTCGGGCGTGTGCGGTGTCGAGAAATTCCAGCAGCGTCTGGTTCACCAGCCGTGGCGACTCTACCGGCATCATATGCCGTTGCTCGGGCAGCACGGCAACCTTCGCACCGGGAATGCGCGCGGCCAGTTGCTCGGCCATTTCCGGGGTCGATCCGGGGTCCAGCTCGCCGGTGGCGATCAGCGTCGGCGCCTGGATGCTGCCCAGGTCGTCGGCGCGGTACATGTCCTGGGTGGCGAACAATTCGTAGGTGGTCAGGTAACCCTGCGGATCATTGCCGGCCAGGGTCTGGCGGATCGCGGCGATCTGCGCCGGGTTGGCCGCCTGATATTCACGGCTGAACCAGCGCGACAGTGCCGCTTCGGCATTCGCGTCGGGCCCGTGTTCGGCAGCTTGAGCGGTGCGGGCGATGACGCCGGCGCGTTGCTCTTCGCTGCGGTTGAACACGCTGTTGAGCACCACCAGGCTTTTCAGGCGGTCCGGGTAATGCAGGGCAAACGCCCGCGCCACCAGACCGCCCATGGAAAAGCCGATCACCGATGCCTCGGGCAATTGCAGGTGGTCGAGCAACTCCAGCAACTGATCGGCATAGCCGAGCAGGGCGGTGCCGCTGGCCGGTCGCGGGCTGGCGCCATGGCCGAGCATGTCGTAGGCGATCACCCGGTATTGCGTGGCCAGGCCAACGATCTGGCCGCCCCACATTTCTTTGTTCAGGCCTACGCCGTGGATCAACACCACGGGTTGGCCAACGCCTGTCGCCAGATAACTGGTGCCGGCCGGGGTGAGTTCAGCGGTGAGCCGAATCATGGAGCGCTCCTGCAATGCCTTTTTTATTGTGATTACTGGGCTTTTTCGGCGGCCAGTTCTTCCAGATCGATGTAGCGGTTGCCGATGCGCGGGTGCAGGCGACCACCGTCGGCGCAACCGAGCACCACGACGATTTCGTCGGCGCGGGGGGCGTCTTCGATCTGCATTTCCAGGGTTATGTAGTGCGAGCGCAGGCCTTCGTCGTCCTTGTGCATCATCGGGATCTGAATCGAAGTGCCCGGACCGCCGCGCTTGTTGGTGAAGCTCAGGTAGCTCTTGGCCTTGACCGCTTCGCGATAGTGATTGCCGAAGCGCAGGGTGTGGATCACCGCCGACGCGTGCTCGATTTCGCCGTCGGCGCCGACCACCGCGGCTTTGCCGTAAGCCTCGATCTTCTCGGCACCGCCGATGATGCCCACCAGACGCTCGACCATCATCGCGCCGAGGTCGGAGCAATTGGCGCGAATCTGCGGCTTGAGGTCTTCGACAAAGCCGTTGCCGACCCACGGGTTTTTCATCACGACGGCCAGGCCCACCATGGTCACCGGGGTGTCGGAAGCCTTGCCGCCTTCAATGAAGGTCTCTTCGACATAGCTGACGATCTTGCGAATTTCGAAACTCATGAGCTGCTCCGTAGGGGATAAAGAGTGTCTGTGCGTCTGATGGTATACCATAATACCGATCGTGCAAGCCTCCCATTCGAATTTGTACGAGATCAGATGGACGGCATGCGCAAGCGCCACGCCATTCAGGGGCGGCAGTTCAAATGTTTAGAGGCGTTGATCGGATAAGCGGAAGGCTTGGGATAACATTGTCCGATCTGAGAGAAAGGACGCTCGCGATCAATGCTCCCCTACATTGCTACCTATTTGATTTTCGCTTTCGTACTGGAAGTGGCCAGACGCTGCATGGATGGCCCGATGTTTGTCAGAACAGGTTCGAAACACTGGCCCTGGAAGCTCAACTACAGCATTCGATGGTGGGGGTTCGACGAGTATCTGGCGGCGCTGACCCTTGTGTCGCTGGCGCTGCTGCTGTTGCTCGCTTTATGGACCAGGCTGGGCAGCCCTGCGGATCTGAGTGTGGTCTTGCAGGTATGGGTCACCCTGTGCCTGAGTTCATTGGTCCTCTCGATCAGATATTTCAATCTGGTCGCAAAATTCAGGGAAAACTTCTGGTGGCTGGCCCTCACCGCGGCCTTGATAACGTTGGGTATCGGCCAGTTTGCGAGTGCCTGGGCTGACTATTTCATCGTTCACTACACGCGAGTCGAAGCCACCCAGTTTCCCGTCGCACAAAAGACGCTGACGTTGCTGATACTTGCATTCACTTGGCTATACGCCGCGACGATGCTGGGCAGTCTCATTGTCATCGTCACATATATGTTCATGAATGAAGTGAAGCCGACATTCCGCGAGTCGGCGAAGCGCGATCCTCTGTCAGCGCCGTTCTGGAAAAAATACAAATCCGGTCGTAGCCACATCAGGCGCGCGACCATGCGCTGGATTGTCCTCGGCGTGTCTCTTTTCACCGTCAGCAGTTCATGGAGTGTGTGGGTTTTTGTTCTCAAACATGTCGAAGAAGGTGTTCAGGAAGCTCTGGTATTCGCCTCGTTTCATCTTCATCCGCGCGAATGCGCCATCCCCGGGATGCCCCATGGCGCCAGAGCGGCATTGATCAGTGAAAAAAAAGCGGTTGTCGCAATTCCCGGGGCCAAGGGTTATGTCTTCGAGACTATGCCTTGCGACATGCAGTCGATCCGGGTTCTGAAAGATGACGCGGCTCAGAGGTTGAAGCTGGATGATTATTTTTGACGAGGGGCCAGATGCGGGTTCATCAACCCGGCGAATACCCCTCCATTCGCTCGCAACCCCGCTCCTTCGCGGTTAACAAAAGATAACGTTGCGCCGATTGTCAGACGTTTCGAATGCCCGATAGGATGAGCCAGCTTCCGAAGGGGCTCTGGATGGCGGGTTTCAGGACTATGCTTGTGACCAGGCAGTCACCGTGAGCACCCTTGCGGCGCCCTTAAGGTCCATGACCAACAATAATAAACAGGGGAAGGTCTATGAGTCGTTGCCGCCCGCCGGCGTTACGCAACACCGCGTTGCTGGCCACAGCACTCTCTCTGCTGGGCTTTGCCACATTGTCGGCGCCGGTTCTCGCCGCCGAAGCGCCAGCCGACGTGGTCTATTCCACCGAATCGGCCAAGGCCTCGAAAAGCCTGATGCTCGATGTCGTTCACGCCGGAACCCGGCTGGTGGCGGTTGGGGATCGCGGGCACATTCTCTATTCCGACGATCAGGGCAAGACCTGGACCCAGGCCAAAGTGCCGAGCCGCCAGTTGCTGACCGCCGTGTATTTCGTCGATGACAAGCACGGCTGGGCCGTCGGCCACGACGCACAGATCCTCGCCAGCGAAGACGGCGGCCTGACCTGGACCAAACAGTTCGAAGACCTCAAGCGTGAGTCGCCGCTGCTCGACGTCTGGTTCAAGGACGTCAACAGTGGCCTGGCCGTAGGTGCCTACGGCGCGCTGCTGGAAACCACCGACGGCGGCAAAAACTGGGAAGACGTCAGCGACCGCCTCGACAACGAAGACCAGTTCCACCTCAACGCCATCGCTTCCGTAAAAGACGCCGGCCTGTTCATCGTCGGTGAGTCGGGCAGCATGTTCCGCTCCGCCGACTGGGGCCAGACCTGGGAAAAACTCGAAGGCCCGTACGAAGGCTCGCTGTTCGGCGTGATCGGTACGGCGCAGCCGCAAACCCTGCTGGCCTACGGTCTGCGCGGCAACCTTTACCGCTCCACCGATTTCGGCAGCACCTGGGAGCAGGTCGAACTGAAAGCTGCGCGCGGTTCGCTGGAGTTCGGCCTGTCCGGTGCCACACTGCTCGAAGACGGCTCCATCGTCATCGTCGGCAACGGCGGCTCGGTGGTCAGCAGCAGTGACAACGGCGAAACCTTCAGCGTGTTCAACCGTCCGGATCGCATCTCGCTGTCGTCGGTCACCGCCGCCGGCAACGGCAATCTGATCCTGAGCGGGCAGGGTGGCGTTCGGGTCACTACTGCGAACGGCGCCGAGCTGGGCAAATGAGCCGAATCAATAATAAGAAGGCGGGGCTATGACTTCCTTGAGCACTCATCATCAGGACAAGGCGACGTTTCTCGAGCGCCTGATCTTCAACAACCGCCCGGCAGTGATCGTGATCTGCCTGCTGGTCAGCATTTTCCTGTTCTGGCAGGCCACGCTGATCCGCCCGTCCACCAGTTTCGAAAAGATGATCCCGCTCAAGCATCCGTTCATCGAGAAGATGATGGAGCACCGCAACGATCTGGCGAACCTGGGCAACACCGTGCGTATTTCGGTGGAAGCGAAGGATGGCGACATCTTCTCCAAGGAGTACATGGAGACCCTGCGTCAGATCAACGACGAGGTGTTCTACATCTCCGGCGTCGACCGTTCCGGCCTCAAGTCGCTGTGGAGCCCGAGCGTGCGCTGGACCGAAGTGACCGAGGAAGGTTTTGCCGGCGGCGAAGTGATCCCGCAGAGCTACAACGGCTCCCAGGACAGCCTCGATCTGCTGCGCAATAACGTGCTCAAGTCCGGTCAGGTCGGGCGTCTGGTGGCCAACGACTTCAAGTCGAGCATCGTCGACATCCCGCTGCTGGAGTCCTACCCGGACCCGCAGGACCAGGGCAAGCTGCTGGCGCTGGACTACCGCCAGTTCTCCCATGAGCTCGAAGACAAGATCCGCAACAAGTTCGAAGCGCAGAACCCCAACGTCAAGATCCACATCGTCGGCTTCGCCAAGAAGGTCGGTGACCTGATCGACGGCCTGGTGATGGTGGTGATGTTCTTCGGCATCGCTTTCGTCATCACCCTGATCCTGCTGCTGTGGTTCACCAACTGCCTGCGCAGCACTGTGGCGGTGTTGAGCACCACGCTGGTGGCGGTGGTCTGGCAACTCGGGTTGATGCACTTCTTCGGGTTCGGCCTCGATCCGTATTCGATGCTGGTGCCGTTCCTGATCTTCGCCATCGGCATTTCCCACGGCGTGCAGAAAATCAACGGTATCGCCCTGCAATCCGGTGAGGCGGACAACGCGTTGACGGCCGCACGGCGGACATTCCGTCAATTGTTCCTGCCGGGGATGATCGCGATTCTGGCAGACGCCGTCGGCTTCATCACGCTGCTGATCATCGACATCGGCGTGATCCGCGAGCTGGCCATCGGCGCTTCCATCGGCGTGGCGGTGATCGTGTTCACCAACCTGATCCTGCTGCCGGTGGCGATTTCCTATGTCGGCATCAGCAAGCGCGCCATCGCCAAGAGCAAGAAGGACGCGCATCGCGAGCATCCGTTCTGGCGTCTGCTGTCGAATTTCGCCAACCCGAAAGTCGCGCCGATTTCCATCGCCCTGGCGCTGGTCGCCTTCGGCGGCGGTCTCTGGTACAGCCAGAACCTGAAAATCGGTGACCTCGACCAGGGCGCGCCGGAACTGCGTCCGGACTCGCGCTACAACAAGGACAACAACTTCATCATCAGCAACTATTCGACCAGTTCCGACGTGCTGGTGGTGATGGTCAAGACCAAGTCCGAAGGCTGCTCGCGCTATGAAGCCATGGCGCCGATCGACGAACTGATGTGGAAGATGCAGAACACCGAGGGCGTGCAGTCGGCGATCTCGCTGGTGACCGTGTCCAAGCAGATGATCAAGGGCATGAACGAGGGCAACCTGAAATGGGAAACCCTGTCGCGCAACCCGGATGTGCTGAACAACTCAATCGCCCGGGCCGACGGCCTGTACAACAACAGTTGCTCGCTGGCGCCGGTGCTGGTGTTCCTCAACGACCACAAGGCCGAAACCCTGGATCGCGCCGTGCATGCGGTGCAGGACTTCGCCAAGGAAAACAACAAGGAAGGCCTGGAGTTCATCCTCGCGGCTGGTAACGCCGGGATCGAGGCGGCCACCAACGACGTGATCAAGAAGTCCGAGCTGACCATTCTGATCCTGGTGTACATCTGCGTGGCGGTGATGTGCATGATCACCTTCCGCTCGTGGGCGGCGACCCTGTGCATCGTGCTGCCGCTGGTGCTGACCTCGGTGCTGGGTAACGCGCTGATGGCGTTCATGGGTATCGGCGTGAAGGTAGCGACGCTGCCGGTAGTGGCGTTGGGCGTGGGCATCGGCGTGGACTACGGCATCTACATCTACAGCCGCCTGGAAAGTTTCCTGCGTGCCGGTTTGCCGCTGCAGGAAGCCTATTACCAGACCCTGAAATCCACCGGTAAAGCGGTGCTGTTCACCGGTCTGTGCCTGGCCATCGGCGTGTGCACCTGGATCTTCTCGGCGATCAAGTTCCAGGCCGACATGGGCCTGATGCTGACCTTCATGCTGCTGTGGAACATGTTCGGTGCGCTGTGGCTATTGCCGGCACTGGCGAAGTTCCTGATCAAGCCGGAGAAACTGGCGGGGCAGAAGGGAAATTCTCTGTTTGCTCACTGATCCGGTTGGCTGAAATGAAAAAGCCGCAACCTTGAAGGGTTGCGGCTTTTTTTATGGTGTGAGAGCAAAAGCCCCCTCACCCTAGCCCTCTCCCAAAGGGAGAGGGGACTGACCGGGTTGTGCTTCGTGAACCATCGACCTGAAAAACCGAGTCGATTACGGATTCAAGGCAGATCGTTCAAGTCGGTGTATCTCTCCAATATCCCCGGATTGGTGCCCTCTCCCCCTGGGAGAGGGCTAGGGTGAGGGCAGGCGGACTAAAGGCTTACGAAAGATCCGCCCCAAGCACAACACTCAATGCGCTGCGCGCATCATCCAGCTGCACCAACGTCGCATGCCTCGCCCCCAACGCATCCCGATTCTCGATCGCCGTCAAAATCGCCTTGTGCCGAGGCAACGCCAGTTCATGCAGATTCGGCCGCTGATTCGAATGCTTCAACGCCTCGGCAATCGCCACCGCAAGCATGTTGCACAGATTGGCCAGCAAATCGTTGTGGGTCGCATCGGCAATCCGGCTGTGAAAGTCCAGATCCGGTTGCAGCAAGGCTTCCGGCGTCGGGGCCGCTTCCATGCGCTGGTAAGCCTCGGCAATCGACGCAATGTCGGCATCGGTGGCGTGCTGGGCGGCGAGGGCGGCGGCGGCGGGTTCGATGATGCTGCGCACGCTGGTGAGGACGTTGAAGAACTCGTTCTGCGGGCTGCTTTGCATCAGCCAGTGCAGCACGTCCGGGTCGAGCATGTGCCATTCGCGGCGCGGCTTGACCACGGTGCCGACGCGCGGTTTCGAATACACCAGGCCCTTGGCGACCAGCACTCGGGTGGCTTCGCGCAACACCGGCCGGCTGACCGCGTATTCCTCGCAGAGCAAGGCTTCGGCGGGCAGCTTGTCGCAGGGCAGAAAGCGTCCGGAAACAATCTGCATGCCCAGTTCCTGGACGATGCGCGAGTGCATGCTTTTACGGTCGGAAGGTTTGCGGTAATCCATGGGGAGTGGCGCGATCCTGAGCGATGGAGATGCCGCGCATCATAGCAGGCACGGCGTAATCTGGAGCGAGGCAATGATCGTTCCCACGCTCCGCGTGGGAATGCCTGAAGGGACGCTCTGCGTTCCAGTTCTCAAATGGGACGCAGAGCGTCCCGGGCTGCATTCCCACGCAGAGCGTGGGAAGGATCAGGGCAGGGGGACAGCGGTGTTAGTGGGAATGGCGGGGGACTTCAGCCCCTCGGCAACCTACCAGGAAGTCGAAATCACACCCCTGATCCGCCTGCAGCACATGGTCGATATACAGCTGACGATACCCACCCACCAACAATTGCTGCGGCGGTTGCAGATCCGCCATGCGCGCCGCCAGTTCAGCGTCCGGAATGTCCAGATGCAAACGCCCGCTGGCGCAGTCCAGCTCGATCCAGTCACCTTCCTTCACTGCCGCCAAAGGCCCGCCGGCCGCCGCTTCCGGCGCGACATGCAACACAACGGTGCCGTAGGCCGTGCCGCTCATGCGCGCATCGGAGATACGTACCATGTCGGTCACGCCCTGCGCCAGCAGCTTGGCCGGCAGCCCCATGTTGCCGACTTCGGCCATGCCCGGATAACCCTTCGGCCCGCAGTTCTTCATCACCAGAATCGAGTTGGCATCGACGTCCAGTTCCGGGTCGTTGATGCGCGCCTTGTACATGTCGAAGTTCTCGAACACCACCGCGCGGCCACGGTGCTGCATCAGCTCCGGCGTTGCGGCTGACGGTTTGAGCACCGCGCCCAGTGGCGCGAGGTTGCCGCGCAACACGCAGATGCCGCCGTCGGCGCGGATCGGATTGTCGAGGGTGCGGATCACTTCGTCTTCACCGTAGATCGGCGCGTCCTTGGTGTTCTCGCCGATGGATTTGCCGTTGACGGTCAGCGCGTTCGGATTCGGAATCAGATTGGCTTCGCCGAGGCGGCGCAACACGGCCGGCAATCCCCCGGCGTAGTAGAACTCTTCCATCAGGAAACGCCCGGACGGTTGCAGGTCGACAATGGTCGGCATGCCGCGACCGATGCGGGTCCAGTCGTCCAGATCCAGCTCGACGCCAATGCGCCCGGCGATGGCTTTGAGGTGGATTACCGCGTTGGTCGAACCGCCAATCGCTGCGTTGACCCGGATCGCATTTTCGAAGGCTTCCTTGGTCAGGATCTTCGACAGTTTCAGATCCTCACGAACCATCTCCACCGCACGCATGCCGGACATGTGCGCCAACACATAACGCCGCGCATCCACCGCCGGAATCGCCGCGTTGTGTGGCAGGGACGTGCCCAGTGCTTCGGCCATGCAAGCCATGGTCGACGCGGTGCCCATGGTGTTGCAGGTGCCGGCGGAGCGAGACATGCCGCCCTCGGCCGCGAGGAAATCATCAATCGTGATGGTGCCGGCCTTGACCTGTTCGCTGAGCTGCCAGACCACGGTGCCGGAGCCGATGTCCTTGCCTTTGTGCTTGCCGTTGAGCATCGGCCCGCCGGTGACGACGATCGCCGGCACGTCGCAACTGGCCGCGCCCATCAGCAGAGCCGGGGTGGTCTTGTCGCAACCGGTCAGCAGCACCACGCCGTCAATCGGATTGCCGCGAATTGCTTCCTCAACGTCCATGCTCGCCAGGTTGCGGGTGAGCATGGCGGTCGGGCGCAGATTCGATTCGCCATTCGAGAACACCGGGAATTCCACCGGGAAGCCGCCAGCCTCGATCACCCCGCGTTTGACGTGCTCTGCGATCTGGCGGAAGTGCGCGTTGCACGGGGTCAGTTCCGACCAGGTGTTGCAGATGCCGATGATCGGCTTGCCATGGAACTGATGGTCGGCGATGCCCTGATTCTTCATCCAGCTGCGGTACATGAAGCCGTTCTTGTCGGCCGTGCCAAACCATTGGGCGGAGCGCAGGGTGAGTTTCTTATCAGACATGATCGATTCTCTTATTGTAAGACTATTGTTTGCGGGCTTCGTCTAAACATATGCGCAAAATCGTCGCTTTGGAAGTGTTGTCGCATAATTAGTATTACTATATAGTCGTTTTCGACGGAGGGATGGCCCTGGCGATTTTCCGCGAGAGGCGTTCCCCGAGGTTCCATAAAAACAACAATCGGAGACCGATCTCATGAGCCAGGAACTGCGGCTTGTCCGGCGCATCACGCTGAAACTGATTCCCTTCCTGATCCTGCTGTACCTGATCGCCTATGTGGATCGCTCGGCCGTCGGCTTCGCCAAGCTGCACATGGGCGCCGACATCGGTATCGGCGATGCTGCCTACGGCCTCGGTGCCGGGCTGTTTTTCATCGGCTACTTTCTGTTTGAAATCCCCAGCAACCTGATGCTCGAACGCTTCGGCGCGCGGCGCTGGTTTGCGCGGATCATGATCACCTGGGGCGCCATCACCATCGGCATGGCCTTCGTCCAGGGCCCGCACAGTTTCTACGTGATGCGCTTTCTGCTCGGCGCGGCGGAGGCGGGGTTCTTTCCCGGCGTTCTGTACTACATCACCCAATGGTTTCCGGTGCGCCATCGCGGCAAGATCCTCGGGCTGTTCATCCTTTCCCAACCCATCGCGATGATGATCACCGGCCCCGTTTCGGGCGGTTTGCTGGGCATGGACGGCATCCTCGGCCTGCATGGCTGGCAGTGGCTGTTCATCGTCATCGGCACCCCGGCGATCCTGCTGACCTGGCCGGTACTGCGCTGGCTGCCGGACGGCCCGCAGCAAGTGAAATGGATGGATCAGGCCGAGAAGGACTGGCTGACCGGCGAGCTGAAAAAGGACCTGCAGGAATACGGCCAGACCCGTCACGGCAATCCTCTGCATGCGCTGAAAGACAAACGCGTGCTGCTGCTGGCGCTGTTCTACCTGCCGGTGACCCTGAGCATTTATGGCCTGGGCCTGTGGCTGCCGACCCTGATCAAACAGTTCGGCGGCAGCGATCTGGTGACAGGTTTCGTGTCTTCGGTGCCGTACATTTTCGGGATCATCGGCCTGCTGATCATTCCGCGCAGTTCCGACCGTCTGAATGATCGCTACGGCCATCTGGCGGTGCTTTATGTGCTGGGCGCCATGGGCCTGTTCCTCAGTGCCTGGCTGTCGTTGCCGGTGGCGCAACTGGCGGCGTTGTGTCTGGTGGCGTTTGCGCTGTTTTCCTGCACGGCGGTGTTCTGGACGCTGCCGGGGCGGTTCTTCGCTGGTGCCAGTGCTGCAGCCGGAATTGCGTTGATCAACTCGGTGGGCAACCTCGGCGGTTACATCGGCCCGTTCGTGATCGGCGCGCTGAAGGAATACACCGGCAACCTCGCTTCGGGCCTGTACTTCCTGTCCGGGGTGATGGTGTTCGGGCTGATTCTGACGGGTGTCGTCTATCGCTTGCTGGAGCGCAAGCATGTGCTCCCGGTCGAGCAATTTGCAGCGAGTGCACGGGGTGCGACGCGTACCTGATTTCGATCCAGGATTTGTTTTAACAGGAGAACATCATGCATCTGGTTCAATTCGAATTGAGTAGCGGCGAGCGCCGTGTCGGGGTGGTCGAGGACGGCCTCGTGCGTGAAGTACAAGATGCGCGCACGGTTCGCGATCTGGCCCTGGCCGCGATCGAGGCCGGCAGCACCCTCGCGCAGCAAGTGCAAACCCTTGGCCTCGGCATCAGTCACGATTACGCCGAATTGCTGGCCAAACTGCGCATTTTGCCGCCGCTGGATCACCCGGACCCGGCGCACCTGCTGGTCAGCGGCACCGGCCTCACGCACCTCGGCAGCGCCTCGGCCCGGGACAAGATGCACCAGCAGGCCGGTGACGAAGCGGCGATGACCGACACCATGCGCATCTTCAAGTGGGGCGTGGAGGGCGGAAAACCGGCGGCGGGGCAGGCCGGTGTGCAGCCGGAATGGTTCTACAAGGGCGACGGCAGCATCGTTGTGCGTCCCGGTCAGCCGTTCCCGCTGCCGCCGTTTGCCGAAGACGCCGGCGAGGAGCCAGAAATGGCCGGGCTCTACATCATCGGCCACGACGGCAAGCCGTATCGCCTCGGTTTCGCGGTGGGCAACGAATTCTCCGATCACGTCATGGAGCGCAAGAATTACCTGTATCTGGCCCACTCGAAACTGCGCAGTTGCAGCTACGGCCCGGAACTTCGCACGGGTGAATTGCCTCAACACCTGGCGGGCACCAGCCGCATCCTGCGCGACGGTGAAGTGCTGTGGCAGAACGAGTTCCTCAGCGGTGAGGCCAACATGTGCCACAGCCTGGCGAACCTCGAATACCACCACTTCAAGTACAGCCAGTTCCTGCGTCCCGGTGACGTGCACATTCACTTCTTCGGCACCGCGACCCTGTCGTTCGCCGATGGCATTCGCACTCAGCCGGGCGACGTGTTCGAGATCAGCCAGGCCGAATTCGGCGCACCGCTGGTCAACGGCATCGCTCCGGTCGCAGCGGCATTCGAACCGGACAGCATCGGCACCCTTTAAGGAGATCCCATGACTCAGATTCTCGGTCACAACTACATCGGCGGTCGTCGCAGCGCGGCGGGCAACGTCAAGCTGCAGAGCGTCGACGCCACCACGGGCGAAGCACTGCCCCACGATTTCATTCAGGCCACGGAAGCGGAAGTGGACGCTGCCGCCAAAGCCGCTGCGGCGGCGTATCCGGCGTATCGCAGCCTCAGCGCCGAACGCCGCGCGCAGTTTCTCGATGCGATTGCCGATGAGCTGGATGCGCTGGGCGATGATTTCGTCGCCGTGGTCTGTCGCGAAACCGCACTGCCGGCCGGGCGGATTCAAGGTGAAAGAGGGCGCACCAGCGGCCAGATGCGCTTGTTCGCCAAAGTCCTGCGACGCGGTGATTTCTACGGTGCGCGCATCGACCTGCCGTTGCCGGATCGTCAGCCGCTGCCACGTCCGGATCTGCGCCAATACCGCATCGGCCTCGGCCCAGTGGCGGTGTTCGGTGCAAGCAATTTTCCACTGGCATTCTCCACCGCCGGCGGCGATACCGCATCGGCGCTGGCGGCCGGTTGCCCGGTGGTGTTCAAGGCCCACAGCGGCCACATGGCCACCGCTGAACTGGTCGCCGATGCGCTGATTCGTGCAGCAGAAAAAACCGCCATGCCGGCCGGTGTGTTCAACATGATCTACGGTGGTGGCGTCGGTGAATGGCTGGTCAAACATCCGGCCATTCAGGCGGTTGGTTTCACCGGTTCGCTGCGGGGCGGACGGGCGCTGTGCGACATGGCCGCCGCGCGGCCTCAGCCGATCCCGGTGTTCGCCGAGATGTCGAGCATCAACCCGGTCATCGTGCTGCCCGAGGCCCTGGCCGTGCGATCGGAAACCGTCGCCCGCGATCTGACCGCTTCGGTGGTGCAGGGCTGCGGTCAGTTCTGTACCAATCCGGGCCTGGTGATCGGCATCCGTTCGCCACAGTTCACCGCATTCGTTGAGCAAGTCGCGGCGCTGATCGGTGATCAACCGGCGCAAACCATGCTCAATGCCGGGACCCTCGGCAGCTACGGCAAGGGCGTGGAAAAACTTTTGGTGCACGCTGGCATCGAGCATCTGGCGGGCAATCCGCAACAGGGCAATCAGGCGCAGCCGCAGTTGTTCAAAGCGGATGTTCGCCTGCTGATCGATGGCGATGAAGTGCTGCAGGAAGAAGTGTTCGGCCCGACCACGGTGATCGTCGAAGTGGCCGATCAGGCGCAGTTGAGTGCGGCGTTGAATGGCCTGCACGGGCAACTGACGGCGACCATCATCGGCGAGCAGACGGATTTCGAGCGCTTCCCGGAGCTGACGCCGTTGCTGGAACAGAAGGTCGGGCGGATCCTGCTCAATGGTTATCCGACCGGTGTCGAAGTGTGCGATTCGATGGTTCACGGCGGCCCGTATCCTGCGACGTCCGATGCCCGCGGCACCTCGGTGGGTACGCTGGCGATCGATCGTTTCCTGCGTCCGGTGTGCTTCCAGAATTACCCCGACAGCCTGCTGCCGGAACCGCTGAAAAACGCCAACCCGCTGCGTATTCAGCGGCTGGTCGACGGCAAGCCATCGCGCGAAGCCCTCTAAGCCCCATGCCATGATCGTTCCCACGCTGCGTTTCGTTGATCGTTCCCACGCTCCGCGTGGGAATGCAGCCCGGGACGCTCCGCGTCCCATTCGAGAGCTGGAACGCGGAGCGTCCCTTGAGGCATTCCCACGCAGAGCGTGGGAACGATCAAGAGCGGGGCTTTGAGCTATCATTGGCCCTTTCCCCCTGAAAGACATGATTGCCATGACTGCCGTAACCGACACCCTTCTCAACGCCCTCGAACACTGCGGTATGGTCGAAATCGACGGCCTGCACGCTTTCGAATTCGCCCTCGACGAAGACGACAACCTGCACATCGAATGCATCGATGGCCGAACAGCCAAGCACTGGGAATTCACCCCGGCTCAGGTGGCGGCGGCGACGTTTGATGAAGACCTGCAGAGCTGGTTGATCGTCGGTTTTTCCAGCGACACCAAAACCGTTGGCGAACACCGTCTGGTGTGCCTCGGTGACGTACTGAGCAGTGCCGACGACGAGGATGAAACTGAATGAACATGCGTAAATTCTGGCCATTGCTGATGGCCGGCAGTGTCGGTGCGATGGGCCTTTCCAGTGCCTCGGCCGAGAGCTTCCAGTTTTTGGTGGGCTCCTACACCGCCGGCACCAGCGAAGGCATCTACCGGATGAACTTCGACAGCGCCACCGGCCAGATCGCCGCCAAACCGCTGCAAGTGATCAAGAGCGAAAACCCGTCGTGGCTGACCCTTTCGAAGGATCAGCACCGGGTGTTCGTGGTCAACGAAAACGGCCCTGGCCAGAAGGATCCGGTCGGCCGCGTCAGCAGTTATTCCATCGATCCGAAGACCCACGCGCTGACCCTGATCAATCAAGTGCAGAGCCTGGGCAACGAGCCGACCCATTCGAGCCTCAGCGGCGACGCCAGCCATTTGTTCGTCAGCAACTACTCGGTGGTTGAAGATCCGGGCGGCACCCTCGCGGTGTTGCCGGTCGGCAGCGACGGCAAGCTCAAACCGGTGGTGCAGATGAGCGCGCACCCGGCAAGCCGGGTCAATCCCGAGCGTCAGGCCTCGAACCACGTGCACTCGACGGTGTCCTCGCCGGACGGTCGTTACGTGTTCTCCAATGACCTGGGTGCGGACAAGGTCTTCATCTACCAATTCGACCCGAAAGCCAACCCGGAACTGCCGCTGACCCCGGCGAAAACCGCGTCGGTGCAACTGCCAGCCGGCAGCGGCCCGCGTCATCTGCTGTTCAGCGCTGACGGCAAACATGCCTGGCTGACCATGGAAATGAGTGCTCAGGTCGCAGTGTTCGATTACAAGGACGGCGTCCTGACCCAGACGCAACTGGTCGATCTGGCTGCCGGCCAGCCGACGTCGGACAAAGCCGCCGCCGCGCTGCACGCGTCCGCCGACGGCAAATTCCTTTACGTCAGCAACCGTGGCACCGCCAATCAGCTGCTGGTGTTCGCCATCGACCCGGCCAATGGTCAGCTCAAGGAGCTGCAACGACGTTCGGTGGAAGGCGATCACCCGCGTGAGTTCAGCCTCGATCCAAGCGGCAAATTCCTGCTGATCGCCAACCAGAAGAGCAACCAGATTGTCGTGGTCGAGCGCGACGACAAGACCGGTTTGCTGGGCAAAACCGTGCAAAAACTGTCGATGGACGCCCCGAGCGATCTGAAGTTTCTCGTGCGTCAATAAGCCGCAGGCCCCGGTTTGCGGGGCCTGAAGCTATGTATTAATCCTGCTGATAACAGGTAATGTTGCAAAGCATTTCAGGCGATCGACCCTCGAGCGTTAAGTTTGCTTCACGGCCCAACCGGGCAAGCAAGCCAACTGAACACGAGGGTTACCGCCATGAACTTCAATCTCTTCTCGATCATCGCCGCTTCCGCCATCTCCGCCACTGTGGCTCTGCCAGCCAGTGCAAACGTTGAAATCAGCGACAAAAAATCCCACACCCAGAGCTACACCCAGAAATACCTGCAACAAAGCGCCAACTTCTACGCCGCGCTGGATCACAAAGCTCAACACTGAAATTTCCGTCACACCCTGGAACTGCCCAAGGCTGCGATCCTTTGATCTTGTTTCTCAAAAAGCAAAATCAAAAGATCGCAGCCTTGGGCAGTTTTTTGCCTGCGCAACGACCGACGATAGCTATTTTCAAACAGCGAGATAGACCGGCTAAATAATCAACGAAGCTGATGGTTACTATGGAAAACCCTGAGTGGTTACCCCGGCTTTTTTGATCGATTCTGTGGACCTCGAAACATTGTCCACGGAGCACACATCATGGCCAGTTCAATCATCACTTCCGCCAAACGCGGCGCCTACGTGGCCATCGGTCTGTACCTGGTCATGGTGCTGTTTGTCAGTCTGGCGTCGCAGTCGCAACACAGCTTCGAAGCACCAATCGACGTTGCACATCCCGGCATCCAGTTCGAACTCCGCTCGCAAAACGCGACGGTGGATTCAGCTGAACTCGCGGGAGTCGGCGGAGCATGAAAGGCTACAGACTCTGGGTCATCGCCGGGCTGGCGTTCATGACCAACGGCGCTTCGCTTTTGGGATTCGGTCAGGGCTCGGTCGGTGGACTGGCCCGGGCCATAGAGGCCAACCACAACATCGCGCATAACATCGAACGGGCCAATGCGCTGGGGCTGCTGGCCGGCAATCCGCCGGTGAAAACCCCCAGCGGATTTCTCGGTCCGTTCGAAGTGGATTGCTCGGCCATCGGCATGTGTGAAGTGCTGGCGTAACGCGCCTACTTTTTCATGATGCCGGTGAACAGCTCCGACTCCAGAAACCGCTGCAACCAGGTCTGCAACCGCACGTAAGGCGTCTGCGCAAACCAGTCACGATCCACGTGAGCGAACTGGCGAACGAACGGCAACAGCGCGATATCGGCCAGGCTCGGATGATTGGTCAGCAAGTATTCGCGACCCTCGAGCAACTCATCCAGTTTCTGCAAGAACAGAGCACCTTCCGCCCGATAAACCTCCATCGGCTGTTCCGGATAACGCTCGGCGTACTTGTAGCGATTCAAGTGAACCTTGAACACTTGATCGTTGGCTTCGATCAACTTGGCGATCCTTGAATCGCCCCCCAGCAACCACTCATCCGGATCGTTCTGCGCCAGCGCCCAGCGCATGATCTCCAGACTTTCATCGATCACCTGACCGTCCGCATCCAGCACCGGCACCGTGCCCTTGGGCGAGATCGCCAGCATCTGGGCCGGTTTGGCTTTCAGGCTGACTTCAACGATCTCCACCGGCACACCCGAATAACGCAGGGCCATCCGCGCCCGCATCGCGTACGGGCAGCGGCGGAAGGAATACAGCGTGTTCATTTCACCTCCAGTGTGCTCAAACCGTTGCCCTGGCGCTGTACCTGAATCTGCACCGGGATCCGCTCGTGCATTTCCTGCACGTGGGAAATCACCGCGACCTTGCGGCCCTGAGCCTGCAAGCCGTCGAGGGCGTCCATGGCCAGTTGCAGGGATTCGGGGTCGAGGCTGCCAAAACCTTCGTCGATGAACAGCGATTCGATCTTCAACGTGCTCGACGCCATCGAGGCCAGACCCAGGGCGAGGGCCAGCGACACCAGGAAGGTTTCGCCACCGGACAGCGAATGCACCGAGCGCAGTTCGTCGCCCATTTCGGTGTCCATCACCAGCAGGCCGAGCATGCTGCCGCCACGCTTGAGGCGATAGCGCTTGACCAGTTGCCGCAGCTGCACGTTGGCGTGATGCACCAGCAGGTCGAGGTTGTAGGCCTGGGCGATCTTGCGGAAGGTGTCGCCGGTGGCCGAGCCGATCAGCGCATTGAGCCGCGCCCAGCGCTGATACTCGGCATAGGCGTCGGCGATCTGCTGCGCGAGCGCCTGATTGGCGTTCTGGCGGCGCTGGTCTTCGGCCTGCTCGGCGCGCAGTTCGGCGCATTGCTGTTCGCTGGCCGTGCACTGGTTTTGCAGGTCGGCGAGGGCGCTGGCGAGTTGTTCGGCATCCAGATTGCCGTTGTGCTGGGCCTGATGATCGCGCAGGCGCTGATCGCGTTCCTGCAACAACACCTTGGCCTGTTCAACGGCTTTTTCGTTGCGCTGCAAGCGCTGGCGCAGTTCATCGACTTGCGCGTCATCGACCCGCAGCAGGTCTTCGAGGCCACCGTCATCCAGCTCCGGATGGCGTGCGCGCCAGTCGGCAATCTTGCCGGCCAGATCGCGGTCTTCGCTTTCCAGCGCTTGCAGACGCTCTTGCTGCGCTTTCAGTTCGGCGGCGATTTGCACGAGCTGCGTACGCGCGTCCTGCAGCGCCTGAGTCGTCGTGGATTCGGCGTGGCGCGCCTGTTCTACCGCCTGTTCCAGTTGCTGCTGCCAATGCTCGGCGCAGGTGTGATCGCCCAGCAATTGCCCAAGCTTTTCTTGGCTTGCCTGTTGTTGCCCGGTCAGCGCGTTGAGCTGCTGTTCAGCGTTTTGCAGCTGCTGCGCACGGCCCTGTTGGCGATCCTGTTCTTTCTCAAGCGTCTGCTGGCGTTGTTGCTGTTCGGCCATTTCTTCCTTTTGCTGATCGACTTGCGCCAGACGTTCGGCAATCTGCCGGTCAAGCTGCATGAAGGTCGCGGCCGGTTCGGCGCGCAGGGCTTCGAGGGTGTCGCTCGGCAGCAGTGTGGCGAAGGCCGCCAGTTCTTCATCCAGACGCTGGCGATCAGCACTCAGCTCGCGCTGCTGATTGCTCAGGTGCTGCGACGCTTGCTGGTGCGCCGTCTCGGCCTGACGCAATTGCTGGGTCAGACGCGCCGCATCCTGTTGCAACGTGAGCAGGGCGGTCTGGCGCTGTTCGTCCTGGGTGATGCTCTGGTTCAGTTGATCGTTCTGGCGAGTCAGCCACGCGGCGCGCTTGTCACTGTCCTGATTCAGCAACGACGCAGCCAGCGAATGCGCCTCGATGCTCGGCGTCAGCGATTGTTGCTGAGCAGCCAGTTGTTCCTGCTGTTGCAGCAACTCTTTCTGTTGGGCAATCACGCCACCGACGCTGGCGCGCAGCTCGGTGAGTTTTTCCTTCAGTTGATCGACGGCTTGCTGCGCGCTGGCCTGCTCGCTTTCGTCGTGACGGCCGAGGCTCTGCAGCAGGGCTTCCGGCTGGTGATACGGATGCTCGTTGCTGCCACAAACCGGGCACGGCTGGTCGTCTTGCAACTGCGCGCGCAACTCTTCGACACTGGCACTGCGGGCCAGACGCTGACGTTCGAGCAATTCACGGGTAACACTGAGAGTCTGTTCGGCGACGGTCAGCTCGGACTTGGTTTTCACCCCGTCCTGGGTCAGGCGCTCGCGCTCCTGTTGCGCATCGAGCTGACGCTGTTGCAGCTCGGCACTGCGCTTGTCCAGCTCCTGCTGACTGGCCCACAGGCGCGTCAGGTCTTCGATGGCGCGCAGTTGCTTGCGGTTGTCCTGCAAGAGATTGCCGAGGATGCCGATCTGCTCGGCAACGGCGTCCGGCTCTGCGCCAGCCTCCTTGAACAATACTTCCAGCTGCTGCTTTTGCGTGGCGAGCGCTTCGGTGGCGCGAGTGGCGTTTTCTTCGAGGGAAGCGAGTTCGCTTTGGCCCTTGTTCAACCGATTGCCGATCAGCATCAGTTGCTGCAAGCGGTCGCGATAGGCATTCCACGCTTCGCTCAACGGTGCCAAGTGAGCGCTTTGCTCGAGATCGGCGGCGATACGTTGCAAGCGTTCGGCGACCTGTTTCTGCTGATCGAGCAGGGTCTGGATTGTGCCCTGGCCCTGGGCGCAGGCTTGCTCAGCGGCTTGCTTCGCTTCGGTGCCGGTTGCGACATCCTTGGCAAGGCGGGCGAGGGTGCTTTGCTCCTCGAAAGCCTGGCGCAACAGCGGCGCGCTTTCGCTCAGCTGCGTTTGCGCCTGGGTCAGGGCGATCTGCGCTGCGGCGAGATCCTGTTCCAGTCGCGTCTGGCGCTCGGTCAGCTCGCTATGTTGCTGGGTATGCGCGTGGATCTGTGCAGCGAGTGGCGTCAGCTGGGTATCAAGTTCGGTTTTGCGGGCGAACTGGTGCCGTTGCGGGGCAAGTTGTTCGAGGCGGGTGAGCTTCAGACGCTCACCGGCCAGCGACTCCCTTTCGTGCTCGGCGCTGCGCAGTTGTTCGGCGGCAGCCTGTTGCGAGTCTTGCAGCCGCAGCAGTTCCTTGAGCCGGTCGTGCTGCTGCTCGATTTGTTTGAGCTGCGCCTGCTGCAACTTGAGTTGTTGCTGGGCGGCTTTGAAGCGCTCGTCGAGTTCTGCGCGAGCCTCGGGGGCCAGCGGGGTCACGCCGGTAGCCTGATCCTGCAACTGCTTGTGGGCTTCGCGGGCCTCCTTGGTCTTGTCGAATGCGCGGCGGCCGAGGCGGGTGTAGAGCGCGGTATCGGTGAGTTTTTCCAGCAGTTCGCTGCGGTCGTTGTCGTCGGCTTTGAGGAACGCACTGAATTCGCTCTGGGCCAGCAGCACGGCGCGGGTGAATTGTTCGAAGTTCAGGCCCAGCGCGGCTTCAAGCTGAGTCTTGTACTCGCCTTTCTGGCTGGCGAGCAGTTGATCCTGATCGATGTCGCGCAGGCTCTGACGGCTGGCCTGCAACTTGCCGCCGGCCTTTTCCCGAGCGCGGTTGGCTTCCCAGCGCGCGCGATAGCGACGGCCATCGACGCCGACAAAATCCACCTCGGCAAAACCTTCACCCGTGCCGCGACGCAGCAGGGTGCGCGGGTCGCCAGTGGCGATTTCGCCGTCGGCGTCCGGCACCTTGGCGTCACGCCCGGTGTTGTTCAGACGCGGCACGGCGCCGAATAGCGCCAGACACAGCGCATCGAGCAAGGTACTTTTGCCGGCGCCGGTCGGGCCGGTGATCGCAAACAGTCCGGCGCTGGCCAGCGGTTCGGCGGTGAAGTCGATCTCGAACGGGCCGGCCAGCGAAGCGAGGTTCTTCAAACGAATGGCGAGAATCTTCATGGCTGCTCGCCCTCCATCTGGACGTCTTGCAGCAGCTCGGCGAAGTCCTTGAGGGTTTGCTCATCGACCTCGCTGCCGTAGTTGTCGAGCCAGGCGCGGCTGAACAATTCCTGCGGCGTGAGCTGGTCCAGTTCGATCAGCGCGCTGCCGTCCTCGGCGCCGTCAGCGCCCCGGTTGCCGGCGTATTCGGCGGCAATTCGCACCAGTCGCACAGCCTTGCCTTGCAGGGCGCTTTCGACCTGATGGCGCAGATCCGGCTGCGGTTCGTCGAGGCGCACCCGCACTTCCAGCCACGGCTGGCGCTGGGTTTCGGCCAGCAGGTCGATGTTCGGCAGGTCCGCCAGTTGCAGCAGGATTTCCGCCAGCGGCGCAGGGCCGAGACGCTGCAGATTGACGGAGCGGGGGATCAGCATTGGCTCGACGCTGACCAGGGTTTCGCCGTCCAGAACGACGTCGAGCACCTGATGCTGATAGCTGATTTCCGAAAATGACAACGGGATCGGTGAACCGCTGTAGCGAATCCGTTCTTCACCGTTGACCTTCTGCGGCTTGTGCAAATGGCCGAGGGCGACATAGCTGATGCTCGGCCCGAACAGGCTGGCGGGCAGGGCTTCGGCGTTGCCGATGATCAGGCTGCGCTCGGAGTCTTCCGATACCGAACCACCGGCCATGTGCGCGTGGCTGATGGCGACCAGTGCCTGGCCCGGTTGGCGCTTGGCATTCGCTGCTTCGATCAGCCATTCATGCACCTGACCTATGCCGCGCAGGTAGTTGTCGCCGAGATGCGCGCCGGTCACTTCGGCAGGCCGCAGGAACGGCAGCGCCAGGCACCACGCGGCAATCTCGCCGGACGCATTCGGCAGCGGCAACAACAGACGCTCCGCATCCAGTTGCCCGTCATCCAGCCACAACACCCTGCCCAGCGCATGGGTACGCAAACGCCGCATCAACGGCGCGGGCAGTTCGATCCGCGAACCGGAATCGTGGTTGCCGGCGATCATCACGATGGTCAGCAACGGCTGCTGTTCATGGGCGCTGACGATGAAGTCGTAGAGGCGTTCCTGGGCTTTGACCGGTGGATTGACCGTGTCGAAGATGTCGCCGGCAATCAGCAGCACGTCCGGCTGCGCCAGCTTCAATTGGCGCAGCAGCCACTCGAGAAAACAGGCGTGCTCGAAATCGCGTTCCTGGCCGTGCAGGTTCTGCCCAAGGTGCCAGTCGGAGGTGTGAAACAGACGCAAGGCTGACTCCGCAATATAAAGAAGTGATGGCCACCGGGATGAGAGGGGCGGCGAAAGAGGGGAGAGTTTACAGATTATTGCGCCAGGAGGCGCTGACCCTGCCCGGGGACGTCAGTTGAAGGGTATTTGACGGCATGATGACCGTTCGTCGGCAACGCCGGGTCGTCGCATCCAATAATTGACGCCAAAATAGTGGCCATCTAATATCGCGCCATTAATTTGATATCAGTGTGCCGCTACGAGGGAACGAACAGGCGTTCATGGCTTTTGCCGTGATCGTCCGGGCAACGCTTGATCGCCTTGCGCAACTTTCTCCCTATCCGATTTTGCTCTGACGGGCGCCATCCGCAACCCCGTCGGGATCGTCGCGCCTGCCTTCAAATCGCCCATCCTGCCTGTGCATTGAGACCTTTACATGGACGTTCGTCAGTTCTCCTTTCTCGCTCGCCTGCCATCTGCCGCCGTAAAAAGCCGTGATCAGTTCTGCGGTATGCCCAAGCGCGGACTGGCGTTTTTGCTGGCCAACGTCATGTTCTGGCAGCCGATGTGGGCCCAGGCCGACGGCATCGTGGTGGCCAACCCTGGCACCACTCTCGATCGCGCCGGCAATGGGGTGCAGATCATCAACATCGCCACGCCCAATGGCAGCGGTCTGTCGCACAACCAGTTTCATGACTACAACGTCGGGGCGCAGGGCGTAATCCTCAACAACGGCTCCAACCAGGCTTCGTCCACTCAATTGGGCGGCTACATCATTGACAACCCGCACCTGAAAAACAGTGGTTCGGCACAGGCGATCCTCAACGAAGTCATCGGTGGCAGCCCGAGCCAATTGCGCGGCTACACCGAAGTGGCGGGGCAGTCGGCGCGGGTGATCGTCGCCAACCCGTACGGCATCAGTTGCAACGGTTGCGGTTTCATCAACACGCCCCGCGTCACCCTCACCACCGGCAAACCGGTGCTGGATGGCAGCGGTCGCCTCGACCGTTTCCAGGTCGATCAGGGCAGCGTCGCCATCGAGGGCGCGGGGCTTAACGCAACCAATGTCGACCGCTTCGAAATCATCACCCGCTCGGCGAAGATCAACGCCGAGATCCAGGCGAAAAACCTGACCATCGTTGCCGGGCGCAACGACGTCAACGCCAACAACCTCAACGCCACGGCCCGCGCTGACGACGGCAGCGCCAAACCGCAACTGGCCATTGACTCTTCGGCGCTGGGCGGGATGTACGCCGGTGCGATCAAACTGGTCGGCACCGAAGCCGGGGTCGGGGTGAAACTCGACGGCAAACTGATCGCCAGCGGCGGTGACATCCAGCTCGACGCCAACGGCCAGCTCAGCCTGGCCGAAACCTCGGCCACCGGCGCGGTCAACGTCAAGGCCGCCAGCCTGGAGACCCGCTCGGCGGTCTACGCCGGCACCTCGCTGAACGTACAGACTCAGGGCGATCTGACCAACCGACAGACTCTCGCGGCGCGGGACAGCATCAGCCTCAGTGCGGGCGGTCAGTTGACCAACGCCGGGGCCATTGAAGCCGGGGTCAATGCTGATGGCAGTCGCAATGCCAATGGTGATCTGAGCCTGAGCGCGCAAAACATCGACAACCGTGGCAAGAGCCTGGTGGCCAGCCGCAATCTGGCGGTGAATGCCGCGCAGGTGCTGAGTAACCAGGGCGGCACGCTGAGCGCTGCGCAGATCGCAAGCATCGTTGCAGGGACACTGGACAACCAGAATGACGGGCGTGTGCTGAGCAAAGGCGCGCTGAACGTGACCGCCAGTCAAGTGCTCAACAGCCAAGGTTTGATCGACGCAAAGGGTAACCTGACGGCCACGATCGGTCAGTTGAACAACAGCAACGGCCAGGTTTCGAGTTCCGGTATCACTCGACTCAGCGGAACCTCCGTCAACAACCTCGGCGGCCAAATCCTGGGTGATCTGGGGCTTAACATTGATCTCAGTGCCGCGCTGGACAATCGCGACGGCATGCTCGGTTCCGGCGTTGCTCTCGATCTCAAGGCCGGTAGTCTCGATAACCGCGACGCCGGGGTCGTGGTCAGCGATGGCGGTCTTGTGGTGCGGGTCAGCGGTCTGCTCGACAACCGCAACAAGGGCGAAATCACTGCCAAGGGCGCCATTGACGCGCAGGCCGGTCATCTCGACAACCGTGACGGCAAAGTCATCGGCAAAGGAACGCTGGCACTGCGCAGTGATTCGGCAGACAACCGTGGCGGCGCGCTGCAAGGCGACGGGCAACTGACGCTGAACGTCGATCGACTGGATAACCGCGACAACGGTCTGATCATCGGCAAGGCTGGCATCACATACGCAGGCACGCGCCTGGACAACAGCAGTGGCCTGGTCAGTGCTGTCGGCCCGGTGGGTATCAAGGCTGGCGAGGTGCAGAACGCCAAAGGGCGGATCTCCAGCCAGGGCGACTTGACCGCGACCATAGGCCTGCTGCAACAGCAGGGCGGCGCACTGGTCGCACAGGGCAACCTGAGCCTGACCGGCACCACACTCGACAACCGTAACGGCGGGCTGATCGGCACAAAAAAAGCGCTGACTCTCGCGGTCGATGACATCGATAACCGGGCGGGCGAGCTATCTGGCAGCCTGTTGCTCAACATCAAGGGCCAGCGGCTGGACAACAGCGACGGTGGCAAGGTTCTCGCAGCCAGCGATCTGGAACTGGCGGTTGCCCGGTTGATCAACCAGAGCAAAGGCATGATCGTCGCCAGTGGTGCGACGAAACTGACCGGCAGCACGCTGGATAACACCGGTGGCTCGTTCGATAGCTTGAAGGGCCTGGTCATCACACTGGACGATGCACTGCTCAACGGCCAGGGGCTCATCAGCAGCGAAGGCACGTTGACCATCAATGCCGGCCGTGTCGATAACAATGCCGGCAACCTGACCAGCGCCGGCGCCCTGGCGTTGACCAGTCTTGGCGCGCTGCTCAATCAGGGTGGCTCCATCAGCACCGACAGCACTCTGAAACTCAAGAGCGCCAGTCTCGACAACAGTCACAGCGGTCTGATCTCCGGCAAGGACAACAGCCGGATCGACAGCGGCGATGTCGACAACAGTCAGGGCGGGCGCCTGATCAGCGGTGGAACGCTGGACTTCACGGCGGGGCAGGTGAACAACGCTGCAGGCCGCATCGCCAGTCAGCAAGCCATGACCATGTCGGTCACCGGCCTCGATCAGCAGGGCGGTGAACTGTTCAGCAAGACCAGCCTGAGTCTTGATTTGAACAACGGCCAGTTGAACAACCAGAACGGTTTGATCAATGCGCCCGGCGAATTGCTGCTCAAGCAACTCAATGGCGTGAACAACCAGGGCGGCGAAATCTCCAGCCAGCAAGCCTTCGCACTGACCGCCCATGACCTGGACAACAGCAACGGTAAACTGCTGAGTCAGCAAGGCTTGACCGTACGCATTGCGCAGGCGCTGAACAACGCCAAAGGCGTTATTTCCGGGGCATCGCTGGACAGTCACAGCGCCAGCCTCGACAACAATGAAGGCTTGATCAGCAGCCGTGGCCCACTGACGCTGACGACCGACAACACCCTGGATAACCAGCTCGGTACGGTGATTGCCGACGGCAAACTCGAACTGACGGCGCAGACGCTGGACAACCGTGGCGGCAGCATCGCCGGCAAGTCGGATGCCACCGTACAGGCGAAAAAGCTCGATAACCAGGACGGCCAGTTGATCGCCACCGGCGTCCTCAAAATCGATGCCGACCTGCTCGACAACCGTCAGGGCGGACTGCTCGGCTCGACCAAGGCGATGACCTTGAACGTCGACGACGTGGATAACCGCGGCGGTGAAATCAGCACCAACAGCGACCTGCAGGTGATTGGCAAAAAACTCGACAACAGTGACGCCGGCAAGATCTTCACCGGCCAATCGTTGACGCTGACCGTTGAGCAACTGATCAACCGCAACAAGGGCCTGATCAGTGCCAGCACTTCGCTCGACCTGCACGGCGATTCACTGGACAACAGTGGTGGCGAGTTGCTCAGTCAGCAGGCCATGGCTCTGACGCTGAGCGGTGCATTCGACAACAGCCAGGGCAAGGTCAGCAGCGAAAGCGCCCTGACGGTCAAAACCTCGCAACTGACCAACATCAAGGGCAGCCTTTCCAGCGCTGCGGACCTGACAATCGAGAGTCGCGGCAGCGTTGATAACCAGGGCGGGGCGGTGGTCACCGATGGGGCGCTGGTGCTCGGCAGCACCCGCCTCGACAACCGTCAGGCAGGCACACTCAGCGCCAAGGGCGCGGCCAGCGTCACCACAGGCGACTTCGACAACAGCACCGGCAAGCTCAGCAGCGCCGACACCCTGAACCTTGTCGCGGGAAAGGTCACCAACCGCGATGGCGGGCAGATTGGTAGCCAGGGCGCTTTGACGGCGTCGGTCACAGGGCTTGAGCAACAGGGCGGCAAGCTTTTCAGCAACACTCGCCTGAGCCTGGACATGAACAATGGCCAGCTCAATAACCAGAATGGCTTGATCAATGCCCCCGGTACGTTGCTGCTCAAGCAGCTCAATGGCGTGAACAACCAGGGCGGAGAAATTTCCAGCGGTGAAGCCTTTACCGTGGCGGCGCAAAATCTGGACAACAGCAATGGCAAATTGCTGAGCACCCAGAGCCTGACGCTGCGCATCGCCCAGGCACTGGACAACGTCAAAGGCATGATCGGTGCGGCATCGATCGATGCCCGTGCCGGCAGTCTGAACAGCAGTGGCGGCAGTCTGGTCAGCCGCGGTGATCTTGACCTGACTGTCGATGGCCTGCTGCGCAACGACAGCGACGGCCTGGTGAGTGCGGCGCAAGCGTTGCGTATTCGCAGCGCCGACCTGAACAACCAGGGCGGTGTTTTGCAGGGCATCGGCGGCGTCACGCTCAATGCCATGGCCCTGAACAACCGCGACAAAGGCTTGATCAACAGCCAGGGCAGTCTGTCCCTGACGGCGACAGCGCTGGACTCCAGCGATGGCGGCGAAGTCTCTGCCGGCGGCGACATCGACCTGACCTTGACCTCCCTGACCCAGAACGGCGGGCGCCTGCTGGGCGACAAAGCCGTTACCGTGGATCTGGCCAATGGCGACCTCGACAACACCAATGGTTTGTTGACGGCCAAGGGGCCGTTGACCCTCAAGCGCCTGCGCGACCTGAACAACCAGGGCGGTGAAATCTCCAGCAGCCTGGGTTTCGACGTCATTGCCCGGGCGTTGAACAACAATGCCGGCAAGATCATCAGCGGCGAGAAACTGAAGCTCAGCGGCACCACCCTGACCAACCAGAATGGCTTGCTCTCGGGCTGGCAGCAGTTGAACGTCAGTGGTGACAGTCTGGACAACCGCGCCAACGGCACGCTCTCAAGCCGCAACGGTGACGTGTCGGTCGATCTCAAGGGCGCTCTGCTCAACAGCGGTAACGGCGCTCTGGTTTCGCAAGGCAGTCTGACCGTCAATGCCGGCAGCCTCGACAACAGCGACAAAGGCATCCTCAGCAGTGCGGCAGGGCAGACCCTCACGCTCAAAGGCGCACTCAACAACAATCAGGGCGGCCTGATCGACAGTGGCGCCGCACTGGACATCACCAGCACTGCACTGACCAACGTCGGTGGTTCTATCAACGCGCTCCAGGCGCTCACTGCCAACGCTACGAGCCTGGATAACAGCGGGGGCAAATTCGCGGCCAACGGCGCGATCAACCTGAACCTGTCGGGACAGCTGAACAACAACGCCGGCAAACTGGCGGGCACCGGTCCGGTCGTGATCAAAGGCGTCAGCGATCTGAGCAACCGCAACGGCCAGCTCGCCAGTCAAGGTTCGCTGCAACTGCTGACCGGCTCGCTGGACAACGGTAGCAAAGGCACCATTGCGGCCAAGGATGGCTTGTTGATCACCGCCAGCGCCGCCGTGCGCAACGATGCCGACGGCTTGATCTACAGCCAGACCGGCAGCCTGCAACTCAAGGCGGCGAGCCTGGCCAACGGCAAAGGTTCGATCCAGAGCCAGACCGGCCTGACGCTCGACGTTACTGGCGATCTCGATAACCAGAGCGGAAAAATCATCGCTCAGGAAGGCGACGTGACGGTCGGTGCGGCCAGCATCGATAACCGCGGCGGGATTCTGTCCAGCATCAAGGGTGCCCTCGAGGCACGTACCGTCGGTGTCCTGCGCAATGGCTTCGACCTGAACAACAATCGCCAGGGCGGCGTCATTCAGGCTCAGGGCCTGAAACTGTCGGCACTGGCCGGCCTGAACAACAATGGCGGGCGCATCTCGGCGCAAGGCGCCGACGCGAACATCACCACCGCTGCATTCGATAACCGTAATGGCGTGATCTACGCCAAAGGGCTGGTTGGCGTAAGCGGCACGAGTCTGGACAACGGTGCCGGGCAGATCGCCGCCGAGCGCATCGATTTTGGCTTGAGTGGTGCGCTGATTAACGGCGCGGGTGTCATTGAAAGCAACACCCGACTGACCGTCAAAGCGGCCAGCGTCAATAACCAGAGTGGCCGACTGCGTTCGCTGGGCACCTCTGGCAAGACCGAATTCCAGATCGGCGGCCTGCTGGATAACCGCAATGGCGTGCTGGAAACCGCGAACACCGACATGACCCTGGCCGTCGGCAGCTTCCTCAACGGTGGCGGGCAGCTCAACCACGTCGGTCGCGGCAAGTTCGATCTCTCCACGACCAACGTGATCGGTGCCGGCGGCAGCATTACCACCGGCGGCCTTCTGGATTTGACGGCCGACACCTGGAACAACTCCAGCGTGATTCAGGCCGGGCGATTGAACGTGAACGTCCGCCAGTTCAGCCAGAGCGCCAGCGGCAAGCTGCTGGCCTCCGATCTTCTGCAGATACGTGGGGGCAACTGGACCAACGACGGACTGCTCGCCAGTGATGGCCTGATTCATATGCAACTGACCGGCGCCTATGGCGGCAACGGGCGTATGTCGAGTCAGCGTGGTCTCAACCTGAGTGCAGCGCAAGTCAACATCGGTGGTGCCGGCAGCATCGCCGCTGGCGGATCGTCGACGATCAGTACCGGTGGATCGCTCGTCAACTCGGGCCGCATCACCTCCAGTGAAGATCTGACCGTGAACGCCGGCAGTGTCGCCAACTACGGCACGTTGGGTGCGGCGCAGAACCTGAACATCAACACCCCTTCATTGCTCAATGACCGCGGGTTGATCTTCAGCGGCAAGGACATGACGCTCAGTGTTGGCAATCTGACCAACCAGCATGGTGATTTCTACGGTCTGGGTAATGTTGTTGTCGGTGGTTACGGCGGTGCAGCGAGGGCGGCAGGCGTCTACAACATCTCCGGTTCCATGGAGAGCGGTGGCGCGTTCACGATGAATGCCGATGTCTTCGAAAACCGCTCCGAAGGCCCAGTGATGTCGGGTGACCGCAAACTGGTCTCTGGCTACATTGCCAATATTTGCAACGACTGCCGCGGCGGGACATTCGTTTTCACGCTTTCGGCTCATGAGCTTTATCAAAGTACTGACACTGATACCAGCGCCTCTGCCGTATTGAATGTAGGCAAGGACTTCGTTTTCCAGGGCGGGACTTTTCTTAACAGCAAAAGCACCGTGGCTGCCGGCGGCAATATCAGCATCACGGCCGACAGCCTCAAAAACATTGGTGCCAAGAGCGGCACCATCGAACGTACAAGCACTTACGTCCTGACCATGGGAGCGGGCGATACTCCACGGTTTTTCGAAAGCGTCGTAATGCCTTACAACCAGCGCAACAATCCTGATTTCCCGTATGTGTATTACATCGATCCGGCGGGTGCTATCCGTAAAGCCATTCCGACATCCGGTCGTGTCAGAGAAGGGAACCGGGACGGCGAGTGGTACAACGTGGTGGGTCTCAAGGACAGTGAGACAGGCGCAACGGTCAGTGCGTTACGTGGCTATAACATCGCACTGCCTGGTTTGAACTATGGCTTTGAATCCACAACGCCATCTCTTTATGACAAGAATAATCTGGTCGAACTGCCCGCTCAGTTGACTCAGTACAAACCTGAGTCCGTCACTGAAGTCGCTGTTGACAGCACAGGTGCAGCGAGCACAGGTACAAGCCGCAATGCTGTCATTCAGGCCGGTGGCAACGTTTCGATCACCGCCGTCAAGGACGTGGAGAACAGCGTCATCCACCAGGATTACGGCGCTACTGGCGGTACCAACAAAGTCGCAGACACTCGGGTTGGCAACACCGGCATAGCGGTCATCAGGATCAACAGCCAGTTGCCACCGGAGCTGGCCCAGCAGCAGGTCAATCCACTGACCTTGCCGGGCTTCTCCTTGCCGGTAGGCGACAAAGGTCTTTTCCGTCTGAGCACCCAGGGGGGCAGTGACCTTTCTCCTGTAGTCGCTACAGGTCCATCGCCCACCTGGACAATGACCGGCGAGTCGGTCAAGGCCGAGCAGCATCTGGTCGCAGGCACCAGCGGCGGTCCGCGCAATTTGCTGGTCGATGCTCCTGCACCGGTCTCTGACAGCACGCGCGCCGTCGATACCTTTCGACGCGACCCGACCATGGTCAAAGCGGTCGCCAGCACGCTGGATGTGAACGTTCCGGTGAATCCGGCCGGTCCCGGCAGGGGCGGACGTGGCAATGACGCCCGGGAGTCGATCGACAGTCGCCCGGTCACCCGCGTGACGGGCCTGCCAGACACCAAGGCCCCGGCGAACGGCCACAAATACCTGATCGAAACCAACCCGGCGCTGACCGATCTCAAGTCCTTCATGAGTTCGGACTACCTGCTCGGCAAACTCGGTTACGACCCGGACCAGAGCGCCAAGCGTCTCGGTGACGGACTCTTCGAGCAGCGTCTGGTGCAGCAAGCCGTGACCGCGCGCACCGGCCAGGCCTTCATCGATGGCCGAAGCAACAACGAGGACATGTTCCGCTACCTGATGGACAACGCCATCGCCAGCAAGGACGCCCTCAACCTGTCGATGGGCGTGGGCCTCACTGCCGAACAGGTGGCGGCGCTGACCCACGATATCGTCTGGCTCGAAGAGCACGAAGTGAACGGTGAAAAAGTGCTGGTGCCGGTGCTGTACCTGGCCCAGGCCAACGGCCGTCTCGGCCCGACCGGTGCGTTGATTTCCGGTAAGGACGTGACGCTGATTGCCGGCGGGAATCTGGATAACGTCGGGACGTTGAAGGCGACGAATGATTTGATGGCTATCGCCGGTAACGACGTTGTCAACAGCGGAGTGATTGAGGCGGGAAATCGCCTGGATGTTCTGGCGGGCAATGATGTCGTCAACAAATCCGGCGGCATCATCACCGGGCGGGATGTAAACGTGACAGCGATTCGTGGAGACGTACTTAACGAGCGAACCATTACGACCCAGACCAATAACACCCGCCTCGCCTCTCAAAGTCATGACTTCGCCGACAGCGCAGCAAGAATTGAAGCGGCCAATGATCTGACGGTAATGGCAGGCCAGGACATCAATGTTAAAGGCGCAGTCATGCAGAGTGGCCGGGACATGACGTTCAACGCAGCTCGCGACATCAACGTGACGTCAGCGCAGGTGGCGAACAGCGTCTATTACGACAGTCGGCACAACAGCAGCAATGTCACTCAGTTGGGTTCGGAACTGGACTCGGGTCGCGATGTATCCATGCGCTCCGGCCGCGACATAACAGTCGTTGCCAGCAAGATTGACGCTGAACGCAATGTCGCGATGGCCGCGACCGGTGACTTGACGATCAGTTCGGCCGCAGATGAGGAGCACTCCCTGTCGAAGAGCAAGAAACTTACAAAGCAGGAAGATCACGTCAGCCAGGTCATGAGCGATATCAAGGCTGGTGGCAGTGTTGCAATGAGTGCAGGTGATGACATGGCGGTGATCTCCAGTCGCATCAGCGCCGGTGACGAGGCGTACTTGGTTGCCGGAGACCGACTGGACATTCTTGCCGCGCAGGACACTGACTACTCGTTGTATGACAAGAAGAAGAAAGGCTCATTCGGGTCCAAACAAACCAAGCGCGATGAGGTGACTCAGGTCACTCATATCGGTAGTGAAATCACGTCTGGCTCCAACATGGTTTTGGCAAGCGGTGGGGATCAGCGTTACCAGGCTGCGAATCTGCAAAGTGGTGGCGATCTCACGATCAACAGTGGCGGCTCAGTCACGTTCGAAGGTGTGAAGGATCTGCATCAGGAAAGCCACGAGAAGAGCAGTTCCAGTCAGGCCTGGACGTCCATGTCGGGTAAAGGCAGCACCGATGAGACGTTGAAACAGACCCAGATGACGGCCGCAGGAAAGCTGGCAATCCATGCGGTTGACGGGCTGAAAATCGATGTCAGACAGGTCAACCAGCAAACCGTAAGCGAAGCCATTGATGCGATGGTCAAGGCGGATCCGAAACTTGCGTGGCTCAAGGATGCCGAGCAACGGGGTGACGTGGACTGGCAACTGATCAAGGAAACCCACGAATCGTTCAAATACAGCAATTCGAGCCTGGGTCAGGGCGCGATGCTGGCAATCATTATCGTCATGACCGTATTGACCGCCGGAGCGGCAAGTGGTCTGGCGGGCACAATGGCGGGTGCGACAGCTGGCTCGGGCTCGGCAATGGCTGCGGGATCGGCGACCATGGCAGCGGGCTGGGGGAACGTTATGGCAACCAGCGTAATGACCTCGATGGCCGGCTCGGCGACGGTGAGCGCCATCAACAATAAAGGCAATCTGGGCGCGGTCGTAAAAGATGTCACCAGTACCCAGAGTCTGAAGGGCTACGCTACATCCGCCCTGACAGCGGGCATCACTTCCGGGTATCTGGATGAGGCGTTTGGTGCATCGACCAATCCCACAGCAGGAATCACGAAAGGATTCGATCTCGGAAAGTTGAGCGGCATTGGTGACTACATCAAGTATTCTTTGGCCCAAAGCGCGACACAGGCCGGAGTAAGCACCCTCATCAATGGCGGTAGCCTTGGTCAAAACCTGATGACAGCGATTGCATCGCAAGCCAATAACGTCGCCATGGCAACCGGGTTCAACTTTGTCGGCGATTACGTGAAATATCCAACAGGCAGTTTCGAAAAAGTACTGGCCCATACACTGATGGGAGGGTTGCTGGCTCAAATCACTGGGGGAGATTTCAAAACGGGTGCGGCAGCAGCAGGCGCCAATGAAGCGTTGAGTGGAATTCTTGATGGAATGACCAAGGGCGACAAGCAACTTGAACTAATGGCTTCTCAATTGACCGGTATTCTGGCGGCGACTGCCGTCGGAGGTGATGTACAGCTTGGGGCGGACATTGCCAAATACGCAACGGCGTTCAATCGTCAAGGGCATGAGGAGGAAGAGCATGCCAAGGAAGAAGAGGCCAGTAAGGGCGACTTCAAAAAGGAAAACCTCGATAAAGCGACTTGCTACATGATCCGGTGCTGGGCCCAGTATGAAAGGGGGAGTGCCGAGTATCGTGCAAATTACCTCACGGAGGCTGATATGGCCGGGCTCAGCAATGAGTTGACCTGGGCTGATGCACAGCGTGACAGGGGTTTGTTTGACTATACTTATTTTGATTCAGTCTCGGATTTTGCAACGCGTGATGCCTTTCCTCTGGGAGCCGATGCTCTTCAGGCGGGTCTCGGGGTGGGAACCGTGGTATCGGGTTTCAGTCTGTGCGCCACTGTTGCAGGTTGCGCCTTTGGAGGGCCTATGGCGACGATTGGAGCAGGTAACGCTGTAGAAGGCAGTAGCGGTTTTTATAACCACATCTTTGGTGATGAGCCCTTCCGATATAATCCTGTAAAGGACGCATTTTCATACTTTGGAGGTGAGTATGGATCTGCTGCATACAGCGGTGCGGATCTGTTCTTCAGTGCAGGGTCGGGGTTCGTAAAAGTACCTTTGAGAATATCGTCGGACGGACTAAAGAACACCAAGTCGCTATTCGGTGTGACAGTGGAAAAATTTGATAATAATTTCGTCGTGCCTGTTTTTGGTAAGACTTTTCCTTTCGGGAGCGCTCTGGGTATGTATCTGTATGGTGTGACTGGAAAGGCGTCTGACTTTTATAAGGAACTAAATAGTGGCAAGTAGAAATATATTCGCCAGATCGGTCGTTTTGTTGTGTGTCGTCTGGTTTGTGTTCATGGTGTCTTTGCTGCTTTCTCTTGTAGTGGTTTCACTGTTGATGGCGGCGCTATATGTTTTTTTCGAGCCTGATTTCAGGTTGGTATTCAAGTGTGTCGGGATTCCATTGGCATTGGTTCTGTCGGCGCGATGGATTTACAAGAACCTGGCTCGTGTGAAAGACTTTGCTGATGGGTGAAAGGTGCGAGGTGGAAAGGAAGGACGGATTTATTTATTGCTTACTGTTGTAAATAAATCTGACCACTTCTTGAGAGCAGCAAAGCACAAGCAGAAAAAGGGGCGGATTTATTTGATTAATAAATCCGCCCCTTTTTTATTTTTTACTGAGCTACTTCGGATAAAGCGGCGGCAACCCACTGTCCCCAACCGGATCCTGCACCCGCTCCGCCGTTGGAATCGTACGGATCGCCCGCCACAAATCCTCACCCTGCCAATGCTGCCCCGTCTCGCTGTACAGCGCGCCGTTCAAACCATCGAGCGCATCCGACAGCGGCACAAAACGCGCCGCCATATCCGCCAGGGTTTCCGGTTGCTGGCGGGCCCAGGCGTCGAGGGCCTGGCGGGTGGCGTGGGGGTCGTTGGCCTGGCTGGCGCGTTTGATGTCGTCGAGCAGGGTGCGGGGGCTCGGGCCGGTTTGCGCGGCGCGCAGGATTGCCGGCTGCCAGCGGGCACGCCACCAGAGGCCGAAGCCGAGCAGGGTGGTGCAGGCGAAAACGAAGGTGCTGAGTTTCCACCACCACAAGGCTTCGCTGTCGGCCGCGCTGAGCGGTAGTGCGTTGCCCGGCGGGGTGTCGACTTGCAGGCTCGGGTTGTTCGCCACTTGCAGGGTGCGCGCCGGCAGGCTGGTGTGTTCCAGGTGATCTTCGAAGGTGTTCCACCAGACCACGTCCACCGTTGGCAACTCGATCGAACCGCTGCGGCTCGGCACCAGCGCTTCGCGTTCTTCTCGGCTGCCGATCAGGCCGCGGTCGCTGCTCTGGTTGTTCAGCACCGGTTGATCCGGGTAGCGGCGCAGGCCATTGGCCTCGGTGGCGGGCAGGGCGGGCAGCTGCGAGCTGGCCAGGCCTTCGACCTTGAGGGTCAGGCTGCGGGTCAGGGAGTCGCCGACCTGGGTATGTTCCGGCTCCGGGTTCCAGCTCTCGCTCAGGCTCAGGCTGCGGGCCGGCAGCCACGGCGCATCGCTGGGGTAGGTCATCGGTTTCGGTTTGACCGTCAGCGACGTGGCGCTGGAGCTGACGCGCATCAGTTTGCCCGGCTTCGGCCCCTGTGCTGAGGCATCCTGCGATGGCTGGGTATCGACCAGTGTGGCGCTGAAGGTTTGCGGGGCGATGCTCAGCAAGCCGCTGTGCTGCGGATAGATCGCATAGCGCATCTCGATCACGCCATGGCGCACACCGTTGATGTCTTTTTCGTAGGTGCGCATGTCGCCCAGTTGCTCGATGCGCGCATCGGCGATCTGCAACGGCGTCAGGCTGCTGTCGTCGTACAGCGACACCGAATGGTAGATGCGCAACGTCAGGATGGCCTGGGCCTGCACGTAGACGCTGGTCTGGTCGAGGCTGGCTTCGATGAACACCGGTTCGCGGGCGCTGCTCTCTTCGCGAGTGTCGCTCTCGATCACTTGCACGGTGATGGGCTGGCTCTCGACGTCGCCCAGTTTCAGCGGCGGGATTTCCACGCTGCCGTTCTGCTTGGGCAGCAACGTGATGATCCAGCGCGTGGTGGCGCGGTTGTCACCGTTGAGTGTGTTCAACTGGTTGACCTGACGCGTGCCGCGCACTTCGAACAGGGGTTCCAGCGGGCTCAGATCCGGTTTGCCGAACTGCGTGACATCGTTGGACTCGAGGGTGAGTTCGACCGTCTCGCCGGAGTTCAGGCGACTGCGATCCACACTGGCCGTCAGCTCGGCCGCCTGGGCGGTGGCCGTGCAGATCAGCAGGGGCAGCAAGAGAGCGGTGAAACGGGTCATCGAATGTTTTCCTGATCCTGATGTTGTTGCTGTTCGTACCAGAATTTGCGTCGCAGCAGTTCGCCCGGATCATCCGGGATCTTGCCCAGCCACTGTTCCAGCGCCTGCTGTTGCTCGCCTTCGAGGGTGTCCTCATTGGGGCGCAGCAGCGGCGCAGTGTTCTGTTTCTCGCCCGGTTCGCTGTCCGGCAACTCGTTGGCACCCGGCAGCGGCGGGGTGGTCGGTGGCGGTTCGCTGGCGGACTCACCGGTTTGCGGTTCGCTCTGGGTTTCGCTTTTGACCGCTGGCGGCGGAGCGGTCGTTGGCGGTGGTTCATCGCCCGGTAGGTTTGGCTGCGCCGGTTTGTCTTGCGGTTCGGCCGGCGGCGGGGCGTTTTTCTGTTTCAGCAGGTTTTCCACCAGCGCCTTGTTGGTCAGCGCCGGACGCAGATCCGGCTGACGTTCCAGGGCCTGCTCGTAGGCGTCCAGCGCCGCTTCCAGCTCGCCGCTTCTGGCCAGGGCATTGCCACGATTGTAGTGGGCGTGGGCGTCGTTGCCCTCGGCGAAACGCTGAGCGGCGCCACTGTAGTCGCCGGCCTCGTACAACGCCACCCCTTGCCATTGCGGATCTTCGAAATGCTTCGCCGCCTCGGCCGGGCGCTTCTGTTTGAGCAGATGCAGGCCTTGCTGATCGGGACGCAGCCACAGGTCTTCGAAGTCGAAGGCATAGCTCGGTTGCGGCAACGCGAGCAGCAACGGCAGGCAGAACAGCCAGCCACGCCGCCCTGCGCACGCGGCGAGCAACAACAGCGGCAACAGCAGCCAGTAACCCTGATCGGCCCAGGTGTCGAGGCGCACGGTCTGGCCATCGTCGCGCAGGCTGCGCGGGCCATCGAGCAGGCCGAGGTCGCCCAGATCGGATTCATCCAGCCGTGCGCTGCGGTACTCGCCGCCGACTGCGTTGAGGAAGGCACCGAGGCCCGGGCTGTCGAGTTGCGGCACCCGGATCGCGCCTTGTTCATCCTTGAGGAAACTGCCGTCCTCCTGAGCAATCGGCGCGCCCTCGGCGGTGCCGACACCAAGCATCAACAATTGCGCCGATTGGCCGCTCAGCGCATGAAGAATGCCTTGGCGCTCCTCTTCCGACAGCGAAGAGCCAATCAGCAGAATCCGCCCCTGACCCAACGCGCCCTGCTTGAGCAGCGCCAGCGCCTTGCTCACTGCCAGATCGGCGCGATGGCCGCTTTCCGGCATCAGCGAAGGCTTGAGTGCGTCGAGCAGGTTGCGACTGGTCGCCAGGTCATCCGACAGCGGCACCAGCGTATGGGCGCTGCCGGCGTAAACGACGATGGCGGTCTGGGCATCGCTGCGCACTTTCAGCAAGTCGAACAGCTTGCGCCGGGCCTGTTCCAGCCGCGTCGGCGGCGAATCGGTGGCGAGCATTTCCGGGGTCAGTTCCAGCACCACCACCAGCGGATCGGCGGGTTTCTGGCTGGTCTGTTCGACCCGCTCCCAGCTCGGCCCGAGCAACGCCAGAATCGTCAGCAGCCAGGCCACGCTCAGGGCGACCCACGGCAGTTTGCTGTCGCGACCGCTGCCGCCACTGAGCAGCGTGGCGTGAAAGGCCGGCGTCAGAATCATCTGCCAGCGACCGGCGCGTTTCTGTCGGTGCCAGAGCTGCCAGATCAGCCAGCCGAGCGCCGGCAGCAGCAACAGCCACCAGGGACGGAACCAGTGCGGCCAGAGAGCGATCATCGGCGCCTCCGCAAACGCAAACGCTTGAGGCGCTCGCGCCAGTCAGGCAGGGGGCTTTGCAGATACAGTTCCTTGGTGAACAGCCGTTGCAGCGGGTTGTCCGGCCACAACACACGGGCCACCAGCAAAATACTCAGCAGCAGCGCGAATGCCAGCGGCCACTGATACAACGCCTGCGCCGGACGGGCCTGGGTAGGTTGCTGAGTCACCGGTTCGAGCTGGTCGAGGGTGTCCTTGATCGCTTGCAGTTGCTGGCCGTCGCGAGCGCGGAAGTACTGGCCTCCGGTGACTTCGGCGATGGCCTTGAGTGCCGGTTCGTCGAGATCGAGGGTCGGGTTGCCGCCGAGCAACGCCGTGGCGCCGCTTTCTTCGGGATCGGCACCGATACCGATCGGATAGATTTTCACGCCTTCGCTGGCGGCCAGTTTTGCGGCGGTCAGCGGGTCGATTTCGCCGCCATTGTTGGCGCCGTCGGTGACCAGAATCAGCACCCGGCTCTGGGCCGGACGCATGCGCAGGCGCTTCAGGGCCAGGCCGATGGCGTCGCCAATCGCGGTGTTCTTGCCGGCGATGCCGATCCGCGCTTCATCGAGCCAGACCCGAACGGTGCGCCGGTCAAACGTCAGCGGTGCTTGCAGGTAAGCCTGGCTGCCAAACAGGATCAAACCGACCCGGTCGCCGTCGCGGCTTTCCAGGAAGTCACCGAGCAAATGCTGGACCAGCGACAGGCGACTGACGTCCTCGTCGTTCCATTGCATGTCCGGGAAATCCATCGAGCCGGACACGTCCACCGCCACCAGCAGATCACGTCCACTGGCGGCAATCGGCAGCGGTTCGCCGAGCCATTGCGGGCGGGCGGCAGCGGTCAGCAACATCAGCCACAACAACAGAAACGGGGCCTGCTGGCGCCACGCCGGCAGATTGGCCCGGGCGCGACGGCGAGCGAGGCCTTCCAGGTCACCCAGGAAACTCACTTTCAACGCCGGCTCGCCGCTGTCGGCCACCGGCAGCACAAGGCGCATCAGCCACGGCAGCGGCAACAGCACAAAGATCCACGGCCAGGCGAACTCAAACATGTTTGCGGATCCAGGTGTCGACTGCCTGGGTCAGGCCGGCGATGGCTTTGTCGTCGAGCTTGCACTCGGGTTTGTAGGCGCCTTCGACGAGCACCATCCAGCGGGTCAGACCGGCGGCAGGGCAACGGTTGTCGAGAAACGCCAGCCATTTGCGGCCGTTGAGGGTGTGGCTCTGGCTGTAGGGATAGTGGTTGCGGCACAGGCGCTTGAGCAGGCCGTTGAGCTGCTGCAGCCAGGCCCCGGCCGGGGCGCCATCGTAGGGTTTGGGCATCTGCGCCAGTTCGGCGAGTGCGGCGATACGCACCGGATCGAGCGGCAGTTCGGCGCGCACGACCGGTTTTTTCTTGATCGGAATGAAACGTCGCAGCCGCCAGATCACGAAACCGATTACCGGCAACAGTAAAAGCAGCAGCCACCAGCCCGGCGCCGGCGGCCAGAAGGCAATCGGTGGCGGGGAGATCAGCGGTTGCAGTTGTTCGAGGCCGCTCATCGACCTTTCCCCGGACGTTGCGGGTTCAGGAACTCGCGCATCTGCTCAACCATTTCGCTCTGGGTGCTCAGTGGCATCAACAGCACTCGCAGCTTCTGCGCGAGCAATTCCCAGCGAGCGATCCGCGCTTCGGCCTGGGCGCGGTAGGTCTGGCGCAGATCGAAATTGAGGGTGTCGAGTTCCAGCTGCGCGCCACGTTCGGCGAATCTCAGCAGGCCGGCGGCGGGCAGGGCGTGATCCAGCGGATCGGACAGCGGCAGCATCAACAGATCGCAATGGCGCGACAACAGGCTCAATTGCTGCTCGGCGCTGTCGGACAGTGCGCGCTCGTCGCAGATCACGATCACCAGACTGCCCGGTCGCAGCACTTCACGGGCCCGGCGCAACGCTACGCCAAACGCATCGCGATCCGGCTCCCGCTCGCTGTGCAGCGACTGATTGACCTTCACCAAGCGGTTGAGCAGTTGCAACAGGCTCTGCTTGCTGCGGCGCGGTTTGATTTCGTAATGCTCGTTGTCGCCGAACACCAGTCCGCCCACCCGGTCGTTGTGACCCAGCGCAGCCCAGCCGATCAGCGCCGCCGCCTGCGCCGCGAGCACCGACTTGAACATCAGCCCGGAGCCGAAGAACAGCCGCGTGCTTTGCTCGACCATGATGAAAATCGGCCGTTCGCGCTCTTCATGGAACAGTTTGGTGTGCGGTTCCTGAGTCCGCGCGGTGACGCGCCAGTCGATGGTGCGCACGTCGTCGCCGGCCTGATAGACCCGCACCTGGTCGAAGTCGACGCCGCGACCACGGAATTTCGAGTGATGCAGGCCGATCAGCGGGCTGCGCTGGCTCGGCGTCGAAAACAGCTGCACTTCGCGCACGCGGTGACGCATCTCGATCAACTCGGCGAGGCTGATGCGGATGCCCGGTTCGGACGGCAGGGAGGCGTTCATCGGGGTCAAGCGACGGCTACGACGTCGAGAATCCGTTGCACCACGCGATCCTGATCGATGCCAGCGGCTTCGGCTTCAAACGACAGAATGATGCGGTGACGCAACACGTCGAACAGCACCGCCTGGATGTCTTCCGGGCTGACGAAGTCGCGACCGGCCAGCCAGGCGTGGGCGCGGGCGCAGCGGTCGAGGGCGATCGAGCCGCGCGGGCTCGCGCCGTAGGCAATCCACTCGGCCATTTCCGGGTCGAACTTGGCCGGGTTGCGCGTGGCCATGACCAGTTGCACGAGGTATTCCTCCACGGCGTCCGCCATGTACAGACCGAGGATTTCCTTGCGCGCGGCGAAGATCGCCTGCTGGCTGACCCGGCGTTCGGGCTTGGTTTCGCCGTTCAGGGCTTCGCCCCGGGCCTGTTGCAGGATCCGACGCTCGACGGCGGCATCCGGGAAGCCCATTTTCACGTGCATCAGGAAGCGGTCGAGCTGGGCTTCGGGCAACGGATAGGTGCCTTCCTGCTCGATCGGGTTCTGCGTGGCCATCACCAGAAACAGCGGCGACAGCTCGTAAGTGCTGCGCCCGACGCTGACCTGACGTTCGGCCATGGCTTCGAGCAAGGCTGATTGCACCTTGGCCGGGGCACGGTTGATTTCGTCCGCCAGCACCAGGTTGTGGAAGATCGGGCCTTGCTGGAACACGAAGCTGCCGGTTTCCGGGCGATAGATCTCGGTGCCGGTGATGTCGGCGGGCAGCAGGTCCGGGGTGAACTGAATGCGATGGAATTGGGCTTCGATGCCCTCGGCGAGCTCTTTGATCGCTTTGGTCTTGGCCAGACCCGGAGCGCCCTCGACCAGCATGTGGCCGTCGGCGAGCAGGGCGATGAGCAAGCGCTCGATGAGTTTTTCCTGGCCGAGAATCTGCGTTGAAAGAAAGGTTCGCAGCGCCAGCAGCGCTTCACGATGTTCCATCGATGACTGTTCCTGGAAAGGGAGGCCACAGGCGTTCGGATAACGCCGGGGCTGGGGGCGTTACTTTAATCCATCGCAGGGGGTGGCGACTAACGGCATTTTGCGCAAAGTGCGGGAAATGACCGGGGGATTTGTTGGAATTTTGTAGGGTGGGGTAGGTGCGGTGTTCTTTCGGGCCCTTTCGCTCGCGAAAGGGCCGGCCCAGATGCCATCAAATCTGGCTGATATAGGTGCCAGTACCATCAAGAATGTTCTTCAGGGTTTCCTCGACCTCAGCCAGATCCACCATGTCCGGATTGAAAGTGATTTCCAGCACATCATCCCCGTTCAACGCATCGGCATCGGCTGCAGCGATTTCGATCTTCAACAGAGTTTTGGTCAAAGTGACCTTGACGCCATCAAGGGTCGACGGCTCGCCATCCAGCGTGATCTCCAGCTCGTCCTCGTCCGGGTAGCGGCTCATCAGGAACATGTCGCCCTTGTCGCTGTGGCAGCAGAGCATGGCCATGTTGTCTTCTTCGTCGTCGCACGGGTTGACGATCAAAAGGGCGGTGGTCATTTGCATGGGGAATTCCTGCCTCGGCGGGCTTGTTGGTCGCAATTGGGCGCGATTCTGCCAGCCCCCGGGAATTTCTGCATGTGAGAGTGTCAGAGGATGTGTCGTGAACGCGACACAGGTCAATGGTCATTCCTGGCACGCCTGTACCGTAAAAACGGGCATTCAGACCGGCGTTCCGCCCCATGAATGCTAGTGTTTACCGATGCGCAGGCCTTGGTTTACGTGCCAATGACCGAATATGTCGCAGCACCGCAAGCAGACACATTGTCGCACCCATTAAGCTGCGCAACGGATGAGCACCCGTAAAGGCATTGCCATGGCCCCGCGAGCGGCGCCGGGCAGTCGTTTTTGCAGATGCCCATTCATGGAAGGTGAATGTGACCTGAGTGTCTCGTCCAGCTTCACCCACCTGTCACCCTGTTTCCTCTGCCCGAGAATCAGGAACAGGGCGACGGAACGCCCCGAAAGGGGTTTTGCACGCGACGCTTTCCATCAATAACAAGCCCAAGCGGAGTACCACAGATGGCGTTCTTCACCGCAGCCAGCAAAGCCGACTTCCAGCACCAACTGCAAGCGGCACTGGCGCAGCACATCAGTGAACAGGCACTGCCACAAGTGGCGCTGTTCGCTGAACAATTCTTCGGCATCATTTCCCTGGACGAGCTGACCCAACGTCGCCTCTCCGACCTCGCTGGCTGTACTCTCTCTGCGTGGCGCCTGCTTGAGCGCTTCGATCACGCGCAACCGCAAGTGCGCGTCTACAACCCCGATTACGAACGTCACGGCTGGCAGTCGACCCACACCGCGGTCGAAGTGCTGCACCATGACTTGCCGTTCCTGGTGGACTCGGTGCGTACCGAGCTGAACCGTCGCGGCTACAGCATCCACACCCTGCAGACCACCGTGCTCAGCGTGCGTCGTGGCAGCAAGGGCGAGTTGCTGGAAATCCTGCCAAAAGGCACCACCGGCGAAGGCGTTCTGCACGAGTCGCTGATGTACCTGGAAATCGACCGCTGCGCCAATGCGGCCGAATTGAATGTGCTGAGCAAGGAACTGGAACAGGTTCTGGGTGAAGTCCGCGTCGCGGTCTCCGATTTCGAGCCGATGAAGGCCAAGGTGCAGGAAATCCTCACCAAGCTCGATAACAGCGCATTCGCCGTCGATGCCGACGAGAAGACCGAAATCAAGAGCTTCCTGGAATGGCTGGTGGGCAACCACTTCACCTTCCTCGGCTACGAAGAATTCACCGTTGTCGATCAGGCCGATGGCGGCCACATCGAATACGACCAGAATTCGTTCCTCGGCCTGACCAAGATGCTGCGCACCGGTCTGACCAACGAAGACCGCCACATCGAAGACTATGCCGTGAAATACCTGCGCGAACCGACCCTGCTGTCGTTCGCCAAGGCCGCGCATCCGAGCCGCGTGCACCGTCCGGCTTACCCGGACTACGTGTCGATTCGCGAAATCGATGCCGACGGCAAAGTGATCAAGGAACACCGCTTCATGGGCCTGTACACCTCGTCGGTGTATGGCGAAAGCGTGCGTGTCATCCCGTTCATCCGCCGCAAGGTCGAGGAAATCGAGCGCCGCTCGGGCTTCCAGGCCAAGGCTCACCTGGGCAAGGAACTGGCTCAGGTTCTGGAAGTGCTGCCGCGTGACGACCTGTTCCAGACCCCGGTCGACGAACTGTTCAGCACCGTGATGTCGATCGTGCAGATCCAGGAACGCAACAAGATCCGCGTGTTCCTGCGCAAAGACCCGTACGGTCGTTTCTGCTACTGCCTGGCCTACGTGCCGCGCGACATCTACTCCACCGAAGTTCGCCAGAAGATCCAGCAAGTGCTGATGGAGCGCCTGAAAGCCTCCGACTGCGAATTCTGGACGTTCTTCTCCGAGTCCGTGCTGGCCCGCGTGCAACTGATCCTGCGCGTCGACCCGAAAAACCGCATCGACATCGACCCGCTGCAACTGGAAAACGAAGTCATCCAGGCTTGCCGCAGCTGGCAGGACGACTACGCAGCCCTGACCGTTGAAACCTTCGGCGAAGCCAACGGCACCAACGTGCTGGCCGACTTCCCGAAAGGCTTCCCGGCCGGTTACCGCGAGCGTTTCGCAGCGCATTCGGCCGTGGTCGACATGCAGCACCTGCTCAACCTGAGCGAGAAAAAGCCGCTGGCCATGAGCTTCTACCAGCCGCTGGCTTCCGGCCCACGCGAGCTGCATTGCAAGCTGTATCACGCCGATACCCCGCTGGCCCTGTCCGACGTGTTGCCGATCCTGGAAAACCTTGGTCTGCGCGTGCTGGGTGAATTCCCGTACCGTCTGCGTCACACCAACGGTCGCGAGTTCTGGATTCATGACTTCGCGTTCACCGCTGCCGAAGGCCTGGACCTGGATATCCAGCAACTCAACGACACCCTGCAGGATGCGTTCGTCCACATCGTCCGTGGCGATGCCGAGAACGATGCGTTCAACCGTCTGGTGCTGACCGCCGGCCTGCCATGGCGCGACGTGGCGCTGCTGCGTGCCTACGCCCGCTACCTGAAGCAGATCCGCCTGGGCTTCGACCTCGGCTACATCGCCAGCACCCTGAACAACCACACCGACATCGCTCGCGAACTGACCCGGTTGTTCAAGACCCGTTTCTATCTGGCCCGCAAGCTCGGCAGCGATGATCTGGACGACAAGCAACAGCGTCTGGAACAGGCGATTCTGACCGCGCTGGACGACGTTCAAGTCCTCAACGAAGACCGCATCCTGCGTCGTTATCTGGATCTGATCAAGGCGACCCTGCGTACCAACTTCTACCAGACTGACGCCAACGGCCAGAACAAGTCGTACTTCAGCTTCAAGTTCAACCCGCACTTGATCCCTGAGCTGCCGAAACCGGTGCCGAAGTTCGAAATCTTCGTTTACTCGCCACGCGTCGAAGGCGTACACCTGCGCTTCGGCAACGTTGCTCGTGGTGGTCTGCGCTGGTCCGACCGTGAAGAAGACTTCCGTACCGAAGTCCTCGGCCTGGTGAAAGCCCAGCAAGTGAAGAACTCGGTCATCGTGCCGGTGGGTGCGAAGGGCGGTTTCCTGCCGCGTCGCCTGCCACTGGGCGGCAGCCGTGACGAGATCGCGGCCGAGGGCATCGCCTGCTACCGCATCTTCATCTCGGGCCTGCTGGACATCACCGACAACCTGAAGGACGGCAAACTGGTACCGCCGGCCAACGTCGTGCGTCATGACGACGATGACCCGTACCTGGTGGTCGCGGCGGACAAGGGCACTGCAACCTTCTCCGACATCGCCAACGGCATCGCCATCGATTACGGCTTCTGGCTGGGTGACGCGTTCGCGTCCGGTGGTTCGGCCGGTTACGACCACAAGAAAATGGGCATCACCGCCAAGGGCGCGTGGGTTGGCGTTCAGCGCCACTTCCGCGAGCGCGGCATCAATGTCCAGGAAGACAGCATCACCGTAGTCGGCGTGGGTGACATGGCCGGTGACGTGTTCGGTAACGGCCTGTTGATGTCCGACAAGCTGCAACTGGTTGCCGCGTTCAACCACATGCACATCTTCATCGACCCGAACCCGGATCCGGCCACCAGCTTCGCCGAGCGTCAGCGCATGTTCGATCTGCCGCGTTCGGCCTGGACAGACTACGACACCAGCATCATGTCCGAAGGCGGCGGCATCTTCTCGCGCAGCGCGAAGAGCATCGCCATCTCGCCACAGATGAAAGAGCGCTTCGACATCCAGGCCGACAAGCTGACCCCGACCGAACTGCTGAACGCCTTGCTCAAGGCGCCGGTGGATCTGCTGTGGAACGGCGGTATCGGTACTTACGTCAAAGCCAGCACCGAAAGCCACGCCGATGTCGGCGACAAGGCCAACGATGCACTGCGCGTGAACGGCAACGAACTGCGCTGCAAAGTGGTGGGCGAGGGCGGTAACCTCGGCATGACCCAACTGGGTCGTGTGGAGTTCGGTCTCAATGGCGGCGGTTCCAACACCGACTTCATCGACAACGCCGGTGGCGTGGACTGCTCCGACCACGAAGTGAACATCAAGATCCTGCTGAACGAAGTGGTTCAGGCCGGCGACATGACCGACAAGCAACGCAACCAGTTGCTGGCGAGCATGACCGACGAAGTCGGTGGTCTGGTGCTGGGCAACAACTACAAGCAGACTCAGGCCCTGTCCCTGGCGGCCCGCCGCGCTTATGCGCGCATCGCTGAGTACAAGCGTCTGATGAGCGACCTGGAAGGCCGTGGCAAGCTGGATCGCGCCATCGAGTTCCTGCCGACCGAAGAGCAACTGGCCGAACGCGTTGCCGAAGGCCATGGCCTGACCCGTCCTGAGCTGTCGGTGCTGATCTCGTACAGCAAGATCGACCTCAAGGAGCAGCTGCTGGGCTCCCTGGTGCCGGATGATGACTACCTGACCCGCGACATGGAAACGGCGTTCCCGCCGACCCTGGTCAGCAAGTTCTCCGAAGCCATGCGTCGTCATCGCCTGAAGCGCGAGATCGTCAGCACCCAGATCGCCAACGATCTGGTCAACCACATGGGCATCACCTTCGTTCAAAGGCTCAAAGAGTCTACCGGCATGACCCCGGCGAATGTGGCTGGCGCTTACGTGATCGTGCGCGACATCTTCCACCTCCCGCACTGGTTCCGTCAGATCGAAGCGCTGGACTATCAGGTTTCCGCTGACGTGCAGCTGGAGCTGATGGACGAGCTGATGCGTCTGGGCCGTCGCGCTACGCGCTGGTTCCTGCGTGCCCGCCGCAACGAGCAGAACGCTGCCCGTGACGTCGCGCATTTCGGTCCGCACCTGAAAGAGCTGGGCCTGAAGCTGGACGAGCTGCTGAGCGGCGAAATCCGCGAAAACTGGCAAGAGCGTTATCAGGCGTACGTCGCCGCCGGTGTTCCGGAATTGCTGGCGCGTATGGTAGCGGGGACTACCCACCTCTACACGCTGCTGCCGATCATCGAAGCGGCCGATGTGACCGGTCAGGATCCAGCCGAAGTGGCCAAGGCGTACTTCGCCGTGGGCAGCGCGCTGGACATCACCTGGTACATTTCGCAGATCAGCGCCTTGCCGGTTGAAAACAACTGGCAGGCCCTGGCCCGTGAAGCGTTCCGCGACGACGTCGACTGGCAGCAACGCGCGATCACCATCGCCGTTCTGCAAGCGGGCGGCGGTGATTCGGACGTGGAAACCCGTCTGGCACTGTGGATGAAGCAGAACGACGCCATGATCGAACGCTGGCGCGCGATGCTGGTGGAAATCCGTGCCGCCAGCGGCACCGACTACGCCATGTACGCGGTGGCCAACCGTGAGCTGAACGACGTGGCGCTGAGCGGTCAGGCGGTCGTGCCTGCTGCGGCGACTGCGGAGCTTGAGCTTGCTTGAGTAGCCGTTGAATGAAAGAGCCCCGCTCTCGAAAGAGGCGGGGCTTTTTCATGCCTGTGTTCGGCGATATTGATGTGTTGATGCACAGAACCAACCCCCTCACCCCAGCCCTCTCCCCCAGGGGGGCGAGGGGGAAAGGGAGCAGATCTTCATGCTGTTCAAACCTGAGTTCGACCCAGGAATAACAGGTCGATGTATTTCGCCAATAACACTCGGTCAGTTCCCTCTCCCTCCGGGAGAGGGCTAGGGTGAGGGCAGCGGTCTAACTATCACTGCATACTAAGACCTTGTTTACGCTCGACCATCGACACGTTATCCGTCGACCTGGTCAATAAATTACTGAGCGACTGGTCAAACTTCTGCAGCGCCCGAACTTGCACATTCTGCTGTTCATTAATATCCGCCACGATATCTTCCGAACGTTTGTAATCCGCCCATAACGGTCTCAAGGCTCTGGCGTCCGTCCCTTTGGCCGTGCCGATATAGTTGAACTTCCCGTCATAAAAGTCCGCGCTCACATCCGCCTTGACGTCCGAACTGCGCGACGTAATCAACTGGCTGTGAGTGTCGACGATCGCCACCACATCCGGGTTGGCCGCGCGCAGGCTCTGCATGTCCGGGTACACCGTCACCGAGCCGAACTGGCGTTGCAGCGAAGCTTTCACCCAATCCGCCGCCATGTCCGGTTTCGAGGTAGCGACGTAGGCGTCGTGGATCGGCTGCACCAGCAGGCTCTGGCCGAAACCGGTGCCGGCGTTGGCCTGGTAGTTGCGCAGGTAGTCGCGGTTGGTCTGGGTGCTCGGGCTGTAAATCACGCCCAGCGACACGCCCGGGCCGGCCTTCACGGTGGTCATGTGGCTGCGGCCCACCGGGTGGGGCAGCAGGGTGTCGAGCGACGATACCGCTTTGGGCGCGGTGGGTACCGAGCAGGCCGTCAGTGTCAGCAGTGAAAGGAACAGAGTGCTGGCGAACGCAGGTTTCATGGTGTTTCTCCCGTGAAACAACTTCAGTCGGAAAGTTTAAGTTGCCACTGTTTGTGGCAGTTGAATCAGACTAAACCTGTGGCGGTTTTATGAAACGACCAATCAGTGAAGTTATCAGGAGGCCAATAGTTTTATTTGCTGTAAGCCGGGCAGGTTAATTGCGGCCAGCATTAAAAACGCCCAAATCGACGATTTGAGCGTTTTTATTTATGGCTGACGTAACAGCAATCAGTTTTCCAGGGGGATCAATACTTTCTCATCGGGCGACAGCACCATGAACACCAGCAATTTGGCCGGTTTGCTCTTGCTGGCGTTTTTCGAGATCAAATGCTCGGAACCGGCCGGCTCATACCAATACTGACCCTTCTTGTAGGTGATCGGTTGCTCACCTTTGACCTGGGAAACGATCTCGCCTTCCAGCACATACGCCATGGCTGTGCCGTCGTGTTTGTGGGCAATCGAAGCCTGGCCGGGTTTGTAATCGACCTCAATCATCATGGCTTTTTTGCCGGGCACGTTTTTCAGCATCTGATCCTGCAGCACCGAGATTTTCTCGGATGGGGAATCGGTGCCGTGCGCCAGTGCCGAAGCGCTGATGGTGAGGGCCAGAGCGGCGAGCGGGGCGGCAAGCAAGTGCAGGACTTTCATGGTGATCACCTGATAAGTGGGGGAGTCGGTCATCACAGTAGTCCGCGGGCCGGGGTATTCAAACGGCCAATATTCGGGAAGTTCGGGTGACCAATCTGGGGGATTGCAGCGCATTCAAATACGCCATAGCTGGCAAGCCAGCTCCCACAGTTTTTTGTGTCGTTCATATGATTTGTGAACAATACAAAACCTTGTGGGAGCTGGCTTGCCAGCGATGGCGTCCGTAAGTCAAACGATCGGAAAGGAGTTGAAATCCACGCTATTGGCCAGACGGCTGTCGATCAGGTCGATGAAGCCCTGGGCTTCCGGGCGATTGAAATGCGCCTGCATCGCCGCTTCCGACTGCCAGCGGGCGCTGACCGTCCAGCGGTGGCTGTCCTCGGGGCAGCGGTCGACCATGTAGGAATCGCAGCCCGGCGTTTCGCGCAGGGTTTCGACGATCTTCTGCAACTGCTTGCCCAGCTCCTCCGATCGGCCGGCGGCAGCCTGCACCTGTACGGTGTTGATCACTTCGTTGGACATTGCTCACACTCCTGAATCAGGCCGGACGAATCCTGCTCATTGAGGGATAACGCTTGTGCAGGATAGGCCTGCACCCCCGGATCACCAATAACCAATCGGCGGTTAATCGTTTAGGCCAATCTAACCAACAACCTGTTGCAGAATGTCGCGCAGGCGGTCGAGTGCGATATCGATGTCCAGGGTTTCGATGGCGCCGAAACCGAAGTACATCCCGCTTCTGGCCGGCTGCTGGTAATAGAAGCCATCAATGGCATACAGCCCGACTTCGACCTTTTTCGCCAGTTCGATCACCAGCGGCAAGTCGATCGGCACCTTGCAGAACACCGCCATGTGAAACCCCGCGCTGGGCGGCACGGCTTGCAGCCACGGCGACAGGTCGGTGGCCATGCGCGCCAGGATCCGCTCACGGCGCTGGGCATAAATGGTGTGGCAACGGCGGATGTGCTTGAGCAGACAGCCTTCGGCGATGAACTTGGCCAGCGCCCATTGCGGCAGGGTGGAGGCATGCAGATCAGTGAGCTGCTTGGCGCGGATCACCGCTTCGAGAATCGCCGGCGGCAGGATCGCGTAACCGAGGCGCAGCTCGGGCAGCAGGGTTTTCGAGAAGGTGCCGACGTAGGCGACGATGCCGCGCTGATCGAGCTTGTGCAGCGAATCGGTCGGGCGGCCCTCGTAGCGGAACTCGCTGTCATAGTCGTCCTCGATGATGATCGCGCCCAGCTCATGGGCCCGCGCGAGCAAAGCTTCGCGTCGCGCCTGGCTCATCGGCATGCCCAGCGGGAACTGGTGCGACGGCGTCACATAGATCAGCCGCGTGCCCTCGGGAATCCGCTCGACCTGAATGCCCTCGGCGTCCACCGGTACGCCGACCACCGTCGCCCCGTGAGTGCCGAACAGCAGCCGCGCCGGCGGGTAACCGGGATCTTCCATCGCCACCAGACTGCCGGGGCGAATCAACACGCGAGTGATCAGATCCAGCGCCTGTTGCGCGCCGTTGCACACCACGATGTCCTCGTCCTGACAATTCACGCCACGGGAAAACGCGATGTGCCGGGCAATCGCATTGCGCAGTGCCGGCAGACCTTCCGGCAAGCTGTAGAAACCTTTGGAATTGGCCATCTGCCGCAGTGCATGAGAGACGCAGCGGCGCCAGTCATCCTGGGGAAACTGGCCCTTGCTGGTGGCGCCGCCGATGAAGTCGTAGCGCAGCGAACCCTCAAGCGTCGGATGCCGCAGGAACACCGGCAGATTGCGCCAGCTCTCGATCACTTCGGAGCTGGCCAGTTCGGAATGGCTTTGTTTGCGCTGCACCGGCGTCGAGCGGGCGTTGACGTAAGTGCCTTTGCCGATCACGCCAGTGAGGAAATTCTCGTAGGTGAGTTGCGCGTAGGTGTCGGAAATGGTCTTGCGCGAGATCCCCAATTGCTCGGCGAGCAAACGGCTCGGCGGCAGTTGCGTGCCGGCGGCCAGACGCCCGGATTCAATGGCGCCGCGCAGTTGCTGGTACAACTGACCGGCCAGATCCTTGCGGCCATTGATCACGACATGAAGTTCCATACCGAGGGGGCTCTCCGGGCGGTTGAGTGTGCCGGCCAGATTACTCCCGAATGCAGTATCGACAGAAGTTGCGTAGTGCAAATCCCCCAAATTGGCATAGGGCCCTGTGGGAGCTGGCTTGCCAGCGATAGCGGTGTATCTGCTGACATCTATGTTGAATGTGATTGCCCCATCGCTGGCAAGCCAGCTCCCACAGAAATGTTGTTTTACTTGAATCAGTGGTCTGCCGTTTTTTCGTGCAATTGGGGCTGTAACGTTGCCCAACCAGCGCCTACCGTGAAATCACTCTTCTGCTGCCCGAGGCCCGCCCATGTCCCCGCGTCTGGATTACTACAGCGCTTCACCCAAAGCCATGAAAGCGATGATTGCCCTGGAAGCGCTGACCAGCAGCCTGAGCATCGAACCGCCGCTGCTGCACCTGATCAAGATCCGCGCCTCGCAACTCAACGGCTGCGCGTTCTGCACCGACATGCATTCGGTGGAAGCGCGGCGGGCAGGGGAGACGGATCGACGGCTGTACGCCATCGCGGTCTGGCGCGACAGCGGCTTCTTCAACCTGCGCGAGCGGGCGGCGCTGGCCTGGACCGAGGCGGTGACGCTGCTGGCGGACAGCCGGGTGCCCGACGATGTTTACCAGCAGGCGCGGGAACAGTTCAACGAGACGGAACTGGTGGACCTGACCATGGCCGTCAGCACCATCAACAGCTGGAACCGCCTGGCGGTGAGCTTCCGCCAGATTCCTAGCGACTGAACTCCAGACCTCGATCGTTCCCACGCTCCGCGTGGGAATGCCTCTGGGGACGCTCCGCGTCCAGTGACGCAGAGCGTCACGGGCTGCATTCCTACGCAGGAGCGTGGGAACGATCAGGTAAAAGTTAGTTCGGTGGCCGCTGCGGTTTCACCGACGTACCAAACGTGTTGCCCATCCGCGTACTGGTGGCCGCCGGCGTCGCCAGCCCCACCTGATTCGGCGGGCGTTTATTGACCGGCACATTCATCGCTTCCTGATTCTTCTGCGCAGCCGCCGCACCATTGGGGTTGTTGCCCATCTGCTGGCTCAGGCAATCGTAATTCGGCGCCTTGTAGCCACCCACCGTCACCTCGACACAGCCCAGTGGCTCCTCCGCGTGTGCACCGCCCAACACCGTCAGCAACAACCCGCCGAGGGCGACTTTCCAGACTGATTTCATGCCTGCCTCCTGGCCGGCCCGAAGGGGCCGCTCTGGCTCAAGAGTCTAGTGCAACGGCGGCGCCGATCCCGTGATGGTTTTTTTGCAGTGGCCGTCACACCAGATTCATAAACAGCCCTCAGGATGACGGTTTTCAGGGATACATCAGCCGTGCAGCGAGGCCGTGCCAGGGAGGATGTTGTGCGCTCAGCGCTCATGCGCCAGCTCTGTCTGGGGCTGCTGCTTGGCTTGTTTCTGGGCCGCGCCAGCGCCGACCCGATGCCGGCGACGATGCGCATGACGCTGCACATCCCGGCCCAGGAACTGGCCCGCGCCCTCGAACAGTTCAGCCGCGCCACCGGCATGGCGGTGCTGGTCGACAGCCAGTTGAGTCGCGGTCGACGCTCATTGGCGGTGGACGGTGAATTCACCGCCGCCGAAGCGTTGCGCCGGATGCTCGGCGGCAGCGGCTTGATGGCCAAGTACAGCCGCGACGACGCGTTCACCTTGCAGGTTGCGCAAGTCGAGGAAGTGCCAATGCCGGCGGAGAAACCAACCCCCGCCAGCGCAGCCGTAAACCGCAGTTACGCCACGGCGGTGCAGGCCGCGATTGAACGCAACCTGTGCCGTTCGCCGCTGACCCGGCCCGGCAGTTTTCGCGCGGTGTTGCAGTTGTGGATCGGCCGCGACGGCGTGGTGCAGCACAACCGGTTGGTCACCTCGACCGGTGATGTTCGGCGCGATGCAGCGCTGGTAGACAGTTTTCACACGCTCAAGATCGACCGGCCGACACCCGCCGCATTGCGCCAGCCAGTCACGTTGCTGTTGTTACCCGAATCGTCAGGAAAGCGCATGGAATGCACACAATGGGAAGGAGTTTCCGGGGGATGAAAGACGCCGGACAAAGTTCGATGGTCCAGCTGTTCCTGACGTCCTACGAGGACTTTCGGGTGCGCCTGCGACGCCGTCTCGGCTCGGAGGACCTGGCCAACGACGTGCTGCACGAAACCTACCTGCGGGTCGACCGCATGGAAGCGCCGCCGAACCTGCTGCGGCCCAACGCCTACCTCTATCGCATGGCCCTGAACATCGCCGCCGACCGCCGCCAGGCCGATGCGCGGCTGCTCACCGGCAGCGAAGTCGAAGAACTGCTGCAAGTCAGCGACGAAGCGCTGGACCCGATGCGCGTGGTCGGCGGCCAGAAGGAAATCCAGTCCCTGCTCAGCGCTCTCTACGAGCTGCCGGCCCGGCGGCGCCGGATCTTCATCGCCGCACGGCTGGAAGAGGCGCCGCACCTGGAAATCTCCCAGCGTTTCGGCATCTCCACACGCATGGTCGAGAAGGAAATCAAGACTGCCCTTGGACACTGCGCGGCCAAACTGGAAAGAAAAGTGTTTCAGCGGTTCGGTCGCGGGGCCGGAAAACCGTCTAGTGAATGAAGCTCCCGATCAACCCGTCGAGTACCTGCGCGTTTGAACATCTTCCGTCTGACACCTGCCGAGCCCACGCCTGCCGAGCGTCTGCAAAGCGAAGCCCGCGACTGGCTGATCCTGCTGACCTCCGGCCGCGCCACGGTCGCCGACGCCCGAGCGCTGCGCCAGTGGTGCGCCCAAAGCCCCGAACATGCTCGCGCCTTCGAAGAGTGCAAGGCCTTGTGGCACCTGCTGCAACCGGCGGCGGAAGCGACGCAGGCGCCACGACGGTTTGGACGAAGGGCGTTTCTTGGCGGCGCGATTGCTGCGTCGGCGGCGTTTCTGCTGGTGCGCGGCACGATACCGGGCGGCTTCTCCGGGCTTGGCGCGGATTACATCACCGAAGTCGGCCAGCAACGCCGGGTCGAACCGGCCGATGGCCTGAGCCTGGAACTGAACACCCAGACCCGCATCAACCAGCGTTCGGTGGATGAGGGCGTACAGGGCTTCGAATTGGTCAGCGGCGAAGTCGAAGTGCAGACCGCGCGGTTGCCGATGGCGATGCAGGCCGGTGGTGGTTGGTTGCGGGCGAGCAGGGCGCGGTTCAACCTGCGCAACCTCGATCAACAGGTGTGTGTGACGTGCCTCGATGGCGCAGTAGAAGTGGAAGTTGAAGGTCGTAGCCTGCGCCTGGAACCGGGCCAGCAACTGACCTATGACGCGCAACAGGTTGGCACCGTGCAAAGCGTCGACACGGCGGCGGTGATGAACTGGCGTCAGCAGGTGCTGGTGTTCAACGGCGCGACCCTGAGCCAGATGATCGACGAGATCAACCGCTACCGCCCAGGCATGTTGTTGCTGCTCAACCGCGAACTCGGCCAGCGCCGCGTGCAGGCGCGTTTCTCCCTCGATCAACTGGCCGGGGTAGGCGCGTTGATCCGCGACGCCTACGGCGTCAAATGCACCGAGTTGCCGGGCGGCGTAGTCGTCCTCAGCTAACTAACTAACACAACACCCACAAACACCCTAAAACCCTGTGGGAGCTGGCTTGCCAGCGATAGCGGTATGTCAGGCAATGAGATGTTGGATGTGAAGGCCCCATCGCTGGCAAGTCGAATCGTCGCACCGCAGCTCCCACGGGGACCTCGGTGACTTCAATTACTGCAACGGCCCCATCACCTGCCGATACTTCTCCACCCCCTGCGCCGTCTCCCGAGTCAACCGCACCTCCAGCCCCAACGGATCCTCCCGCCGATTCCCGCTCAACTGCCGCCACCCCTTATCCATCTCCCAAACCCGCACCTGCAAATCACTCACCTCGCCCAACACCGCAACCCCAGCCGTAGGCGCCGGCAACGGATACCGACTCCGCGCCGGCGCCACCGCGCGATACAACGTGTCCCCCTTGAGCCACCAGCGCACCCGCTGCAACGCCCCCGGCTGATCCGCCGCACTCCGAATAATGTCCAGCCGAAACCCCTTGCTGTCACTGCTGCGCACCGTAACGGCAGGCGGCGCCGTCGCCGGTTCATCCTCGGTGCCGACCTTCTTCGGCTCCGTCAGCTCGACCCCCGCGCGCATCTCCACATCCCGTTGCATCTGATTCAACGCCCGCAACAGGCTATCGCTCTGCTCACCACTGGCCTGCAAATGGCTGTCGGCGCGCGTGACACTGTCCAGCCCCTTCCAGGCAATCAGACTGACCACCGCCATCAACAGAATCGCGACCATCACCTCGATCAGCGTAAAACCTTGTTGTCTGTTCATTGCACGCTAATCCGGCCCGAAGCATCGCGCAGCACACTCAACCGATTGAGCCCGTCAGACAGCGTCAACTGCAGCGGCGGATTGATCCACTCAGCGTTCAGCACCACTTTCTGCTTCGGCTCCACCCGTACTTCCAGCTTCGGACTCTGCCAGGGACGCGGCCGCAACTGCGGGTCCCGATCGAAATGATCAAAACCCTTGCCACTGTGACTGCGCCGACTGAACCGAAACCCCTTGCTATCGCTCAACCACGCAATCGGCCGGCCATCGGCGCGAGCCTCAGCCTGAGCAATCTGCAGCAACTGCGCCACGCGCTCGGCGTCCTTGCGCAGCAACTGCAACGGATCGGGCTTGATACTCAGACTGATCGCCGCACTGGCGATACCGATGATCACCAGCACCACCATCAACTCGATCAACGTAAAACCCTGCTGCCTGCACCGGTTCATCGAATGCGCACTCCTTTGCGTCCAGCCCCGTCCCAAAAAACCATCCTGCACGGCCAACATGTAAGGCGTGTGAAATAAAACCGTGAGAATTGCCGCGTAGTCTGGTCACCGGGACTAAAAGGAGATTCAGCCCATGAGATTCACCGCACGCTTTTCACCCCCCCAAATCATCCAGGCCGCCGCACTGCTGGCGGCCCTGGTCGGCATCGCCACCTGGTCATCCCTGCTCCTGACCACCGCCGAATCCCACACCCCGGCCGCCACCCCCCAACTGCTCGCGGCGCGCAGCGATAACCCGGCGTTGCAGTGGTTTTCCAACCGCACGGCACCGGTGGAGATCAAGGTCAGCGGCGTGATGGCGGGGAGTCGCGGGGCGGTGGCGATCCTCAGCCTCAACGACGGACCGCCGAGGAGTTTTTTGCAGGGAGAGCGGGTGAGTCCTGGGGTGAAGTTGGTGGCGGTGGAGGGGGATGGGGTGGTGATTGAGCAGGGTGGAGAGAGGGTGAGGTTGGGGGTGGAGAGGTTGGGGGAGGGGGTGGAGATGCCTAGGTTGGTTAGACCGTGAGTTCTAAAGTTGGAGGCAGTTAAACTATAGTTTCGGTCAAGCTACTACCTTTTTGATAGCCGGTTCAAACGGATCGGTAAAAGAAGTGTGAGGGCAGGTAAAGAATGTACTGCTGAGAGGTCCGTAAGCGATGCCAAAATCTGCAATCCTTCTGCCTTCTGCATCGATATGGCCAACCGCCACACACCATGCTACGTTATAAAAGTAATTAGGCAGGGATGTCGAGCATCGCGACGCGATACCACCCTGGTTAAATGAAGTACGTGGGCTATAACTTAAATAATCAAGGGTGGGTTATAAGATGGTCGACTTTAATTCGAAACTTAATAATACAGCTCAAGCTAGCCCAATAGATCCACTTGAGTTATATGAGACGTTGGATAGGGCTAGTGATAAAGGTCCGCTAAGAGAATCCCAAGAAGAAGTTTTAGCAGAATGGCATGCTAATCACCGGTCCCAGCGCGATACAATCGTCAAACTCCATACAGGCCAAGGCAAAACGCTTATTGGTCTGCTTATGCTTCAATCTCTGATTAATGAAAAGAAAGGTCCTGCACTATACATTTGCCCAGATAATTTGCTAATAAGTCAGACAAAAGAACAAGCAAGGCTGTTTGGGATAAAAGTTTGTGATGAGTCGGATGAGATTCCCGATGACTTTAGTAGTGGTGAAAAAATATTCGTCACGTCTGTTCAAAAACTATTTAATGGTCTTACCAAATTTTCGTTGGGTGCAAGATCACTGAAAGTCGATTCGATCTTAAT
>NZ_RRZJ01000075.1:0-548 GCF_004368175.1 Pseudomonas sp. CH235 | reverse complement strand
GCACCTCCTCTCGATGTGTTTGGCTTCGCCAAACGGTCGCTGCGCTCCCACCCCCGGATCAATCCCTCCACTCAGCCTGCCGACGGGCCCTGCGATCAAAAGCGGTACTCGAGCTAACGCTCATCGTGGTGAGTGGTGAAGGGCGGGTGTTCGGCTTTTGTTTTGTGGTGGATTCACCCCTCACCCCAGCCCTCTCCCCGAGGAGAGGGAGCCGATTTTTGTGCTTTTCAAAACTTGAGTTCGACTCGGTATTGCACGTCGGCGTAGCTCTGCCATACACCTCGATCAGTTCCCTCTCCCTACGGGCGGTCCGACGTTTCGGGAGGGATAGGGTGAGGGGGGGCTCTTGATCTGGCTTTTGCTCTGGCTTTTGATTTTTTGCCCCTTCGGCAGGCCGAGCGGAGGTGTCCATCAGGGGGGGAGGCGCGCAGCGCCGTGCGGCGAAGCCGCATACATCGAGAGGAGGTGCAGCGAAGCAAACCGTAGGCGATGCCCCCTGATGGACACCGTAGCGAGGGAACACTGAGCCTAAGCGAAGTGCCGTACGC
>NZ_RRZJ01000028.1:0-76381 GCF_004368175.1 Pseudomonas sp. CH235 | reverse complement strand
GACTCTCGTGGTTTTTTTGAACATATATATGAGATCGTCAGTAAGTTGTGGAGGGATGATTTGCTTCGGGCGAGTCTTGAAGATCAAACTCAATGGTGATTTTGATTGGCCTATTTATTTCGTGCAATTTAAGAAATTAGCGTTGCCCGATTAACTGTGATTGATGGAGGCTAGACGGGGAAAGACTATCGATAACATGCACGCTATACCCCGGAACATTCTTCGCATGATGCTTCGCCTGCGAAGCCATTTCCGCCAACTGACTCGCATCCAACTGCGCACACGCTTCGGGATGCAAATGCACCACGCCAATGGACAATGACAGCAACGGAAACTCCTGACGAATGCCCTGGCGGTTCGGCGCAACAAAACACCCAGCCTCCAGATGTTCCGGGCGGTAGAAACGCCGGCATTGGCTCTGGAAATCATCAAGCAATTGGTTCAGCCGTTTGCGCCAATCCTCCGGGCCGAGCACCAGCAGGAAATCGTCACCACCGATGTGGCCAACGAAATCCCGGGATGGGTCGACGCGTTCGTTGAGGCATTGCGCCAGACACAGCAATACCTCATCCCCACGCCCATACCCATAGATATCGTTAAAGGGTTTGAAGCTGTCGATGTCGACATAACAAATGACCGACTCCCGTCCCTGTTGCAGCAACCGTGTCAGGCACTGCTGAATCGGAACATTCCCCGGCAGCAACGTCAGCGGGTTGGCATAGCGGGCCTGCTGGATTTTCAGTTCGGTGATCAGTTTGAGCACGTCAATCACCCGGCCCAGGCCCAGGTAACCGCCGTTGAGGGTGATGATGAAGTCTTCTTCGATGCGTTGCCGGGCGCGGCTGGTGATCAGACGGCTGACCTGTTGCAGCGACTGGCTCATTTCCACGGCGAGGAAGTCGTCGTTCATCAGGCGGCTGATCGGTTTGCGGGCGAACAGGTCGGTGGCGAACGGTTTGAGCAGCGCATCGGACAGCGAGTGACGATGAACGATGCCGCATGGCTGACCCTGTTCGTCGAGCACCGCCAGTGAGTTCAGGTTGGCCTGACGGCGGAAGGCTTCCAGTACGGTAGCGGTCGGTGTGTCGCGATTCACGGCCGGTTGATCGTTGAGCAGGGCGCTGAGGTCGCTGCCTTCATCGTTCAATGTGACGGCGCTGCTGTCGTGCTTGGGCATCAAGGCGCGGGCATCGCGCGGCGGGTGTTCCTGAGGGCGGCCGAGCAGGTATCCCTGCACCAGATCCACACCCATCTCGGTCAGCACTGCCAGCTCTTCCGGCAGTTCGATGCCTTCGGCAATCACCTGTGCCCGCGAGGCCTTGGCGATTTGCAGGATCGATCCGACGAACTCGCGTTTCAATGCGTCCTGATGAATGCCATCGATAAAGTGCCGGTCGATCTTCACGTAATCCGGCCGCAGCTCCGACCACAGGCGCAGGCTCGAATAACCAGCCCCAAGGTCATCGAGGGCAATCGAAAAACCCATCGCCCGATAGTGATGCAGCGCAGTTTGCAGCAACTGAAAGTCATCGATCGGCGTTTGTTCGGTGAGTTCGATCACCACCTGACTCGGCGGGATACCAAAATCCTGCAGCAGCTGCAGCGTGCGCCCCGGCTGGTGCGCGGCTTCGAGCAGGGATTCGGGAGAGACGTTGAGAAACAGCTTGCCCGGCAACTGCTGTTCGTTGAAACGGCGACAGGCGCTTTGGCGGCAGGCGATTTCCAGTTCGCTCAAGCGTCCGGCCTGGCGGGCCACGGCGAACAGGGCGATGGGGGAATGCAGCGGGCTGTTGGACGGGCCGCGGGTCAGGGCTTCGTAGCCGAGAATGCGCCGTTCAGAGAGGCAAATGATCGGCTGGAACAGGCTGTGTAATCCGCTTTGAGTCAGGATCGAGCTCAAGGCACTCAGCTGTTCGGTCGTGGTCATGGCAATCTCTGGCGATAAAAAAAGGACTGGGAGCGTTCTCGATGAAGAGAACAGCTCCCAGTCCTTTATTGCACGACAGAATGATGACTGTTTGATGACGATCCGGGGATCGTCAGCATTAAATTGCCATCACCTTACTTCTTTGCGACCTGATTGCTCAGCTTGAGGTAATCCAGCAGCACGCGCCCGGTCTCGCTCAGGTAGGCGTCGTCTTCCGGTTTGACCTTGTCCGGCTCGGCGGCCGCCAGGGCGTCCTCGTCTTCTTTCTTCAGCTCTTTGAGCGGTTCTTCGCCTTTGGCCTTGCGACGGATGTTTTCCATCGCCAGTTGCTTGGCGTCGATGTCGGCGTGCTGGGCACGGCGTTCGGCTTCATTGAGGCTGACGGTTTTTTCTTCCAGCAGCTTCTGCGCCAGGGCCAGCTTGTCACGGATGAACACAAACTCCGCGTCCTTGGCGGAACGGGTGTCATGCTCGGATTTCAGCTGGGCCAGATACGGCTTGAACGGATCGCTCGCCGGTTTGATCGCCGCGCGGATGGTGTCCCACGGCATGGCTTCCGGCAGGGCGCTTTCGCCGATTTCCTTGGTGTCGATGATCGACGGGTAATCGATGTCCGGCAGTACGCCCTGATGCTGGGTGCTCTGACCGGAAACCCGGTAGAACTTGGCCAGGGTCAGTTTCAGTTCGCCATGGTTCAGCGGCTGGATGGTCTGGACCGTGCCTTTGCCGAAGGTCTGGCCACCGATGATCAGCGCGCGGTGGTAGTCCTGCATGGCGCCGGCGAAGATCTCCGAAGCCGAGGCGGACAGACGGTTGACTAGCAGCGCCATCGGGCCTTTGTAGAAGGCGCCCGGGTTTTCATCTTCAAGTACATCGACCCGGCCATCGGCGTTACGCACGAGCACGGTAGGGCCCTTGTCGATGAACAGGCTGGTCAGCTCGGTGGCTTCCTGCAGGGAACCGCCGCCGTTGTTGCGCAGGTCGATGACCACGCCGTCGACTTTCTCTTTCTGCAGTTCGGTCAGCAGCTTCTTGACGTCGCGAGTGGTGCTCTTGTAGTCCGGATCGCCGGCACGAAAGGCCTTGAAGTCGAGGTAGAAGGCCGGAATCTCGATCACGCCGAGCTTGTAGTCTCGGCCGTCCTGTTTCAGGTTCAGCACGGACTTCTTCACGGCCTGGTCTTCGAGCTTCACCGCTTCACGGGTGATCGGCACGATCTTGCTGGTCTGGTCGTTCGGCGCATTGCTCGCCGGGATGACTTCCAGACGCACCACGGTGCCTTTCGGGCCACGGATCAGCTTGACCACTTCATCCAGACGCCAGCCGACCACGTCGACCATCTCTTTGTTGCCCTGGGCAACGCCGATGATCTTGTCGGCCGGAGCAACCTGCTTGGTCTTGTCGGCCGGGCCTGCCGGCACCAGACGCACGACTTTCACCTGGTCGTTGTCGCTCTGCAACACGGCGCCGATACCCTCGAGGGACAGGCTCATGTTGATGTCGAAGTTCTCCGCGTTATCCGGCGACAGATAGTTGGTGTGCGGATCGTAAGACATGGCGAAGGTGTTGATGTACGCCTGGAAGATGTCTTCGGCGCGGGTCTGGTCCAGACGCGCCAGTTGATTCTTGTAGCGCTTGGTCAGGGTTTCCTGGATCTGCTTCGGCTCTTTGCCGGCGATCTTCTGCCGCAGCACCTCGTCCTTGACGCGTTTGCGCCACAGGTCATCGAGTTCGGCGGTGGACTTGAGCCACGGAGCGTCCTTGCGATCGATCAGCAAGGTTTCCTTGGTGGTGAAGTCCATCTTGTCGACGCCTTTGTTCAGCTCGGCAAGGGCGAAGTCCAGACGCGCCTTCACGCGGTCCAGGTAGCGCTTGTAGATGGTGAACCCGGCGTTGAGGTCGCCGCTCTTGAGGAAGTCGTCGAACTGGGTCTTCCACTTGTCGAATTCGGCGATGTCGCTGGCCATGAAGTAGCTGCGCGACGGGTCGAGCAGCTTGATGTAGCTGTCGTAGATGATCACCGAGCGCGCATCGTCGAGCGGCGGCTTGCTGTAGTGGTGACGCTTGAGCAACTCGACGACGTTCAGACTGGCGATCACTTCGTCGCGATCAGGCTGCAACTTGTCCCAGCTGTTGGCTGCGAATGTGGTGCCCGACACCGGCAACAGACCGATACCGATGAAAAGAGCGAGGGCGGTGCTGGGGAGCAGATGCTTCATGCTGATTCGACGCGGGGACAATTGATAACGCATATTAGGCCGTCTTTGAAGTCGCCGGTACCTCTACGCTCTGTACGATAACTGCTGTTCAGCGTTCGTTCAGACCCCAGGGCCGGTCGCATAATGCAAAAAGCCCGGCGCTACAGCTTCGGGCTCAGTCCAGACTCACTATGGAGGCACTGTGAAGGCATTGCAAGGCGTTGAAGGTCAAGTGGCATGGGTTGATGAACCAAGTCCTACATGTGATGTAGGACAAGTTCGCATCCGGGTGGCGGCAGCGGGCCTCAATCGCGCGGATTTATTACAGAAAGCTGGACTTTATCCACCCCCTCCAGGTGCCAGCCAGGTGCTGGGTCTTGAGTGTTCCGGGGTGATCAGCGAGGTCGGCGCAGGCTCGTCCTGGCAGGTCGGTGACCGGGTCTGCGCCTTGCTGGCCGGGGGCGGGATGGCGCAAGAGGTGGTCGTCGACGGAAGGCATGTGCTGCCGGTTCCGGAAGGTGTATCGCTGATCGAGGCCGCTGCGTTGCCCGAGGTGTACGCGACCGTCTGGCTGAATGTGTTTCAACTCGCTGCGCTCAAACCGGGTGAGAAAGTTCTTCTGCACGCCGGAGCCAGTGGTATCGGTTCAGCCGCCATTCAACTGTGCAAGGCTTTCGGCAATCCCTGCTGGGTCAGCGTCGGCTCGGCCGAGCGGCTGGCCTACTGCGAATCGCTGGGGGCCCAGGGCGGGGTGGTTCGCACCGACGATCTGGAAAGCCTGCGGGATTTCGGGCCGTTCGATGTGATTCTGGATCCGGTGGGCGGCAATTATTCGGCTTTGAACCTTAAGTTGATGGCTCAGGACGGCCGATGGGTGCTGATCGGCCTGATGGGCGGCCGCGAGGCGAAGTTGGATCTGGCCCAGGTGCTGGCCAAGCGCGTGCAACTGCTGGGCTCGACCCTGCGCAGCCGTGAAGATCAGTTCAAGGCCGATCTGTTCAGCGATCTGAGCCAGCACGTGTGGCCACTGTTTTCCGAAGGTCGCCTGAAGCCGCAACTGGCCAAGACCTTCCCTATCAAGGATGCCGAGGCTGCGTTTGCCGAGCTGGCGAGCAACACGGTGGCGGGGAAGCTGGTGCTGGTGATCGACGAAAGCCTGAGCTGATCGTTGATGCTTGTGGGAGCAGGCTTGCTCCCACAAGACAACCGCTTACTTCCAGAGGTGGATCGGCCAGCCGGACTTCTCGGCCTCTGCAAGCAGGACCGGATCCGGATTGACCACATGCGGAAAATCCACTTTCAGCAGCAGCGGCAGATCATTGCGTGAGTCGGAATAGAAACTCGCGCCCTCAAGGTTTTCCTCTTCGGCATCCAGCCATTCCAGCAAGCGGGTGATTTTGCCTTCGCGGTAGGTCAGGGTGCCCACGGTGTGGCCGCTGTAAACGCCATGCGCCACTTCCAGTTCGATCCCCAGCACCTCGTCGATGCCCAGTCGATCGGCAATCGGTTTGACCAGGTGCGTACCCGAGGCCGAGATCACCAGAATCCGGTCGCCGGCCTTGCGGTGGGCAGCAATGGTTTTGGTCGCGTCGCTGAAGATGATCGGCTCGATGAAGTCTTCCACCCACGGCCCGACCAAGTGATCGACCTCTTCCGGGGTGCGGCCGATCAAGGGTTCGAGGCTGAACTCCATGTAGTCTTCCATGCGCAACTTGCCATGGCTGTAGGCGTCCATCAGCTCGTTGTTCCGGCGCATGAACGACTCGGGATCGACCCAGCCCAGGCGCCCCATCTGCTCGCTCCAGAGGGTGGCGCAGTCGCCGTGGATCAGGGTTTCGTCCAGATCAAAAATTGCCAGGGCCATCAGTTCAGTTCCCTCTTGGGTGTCAGCAAAGTCATCAGGCTACCTCACACAGAGCGGTGGGATCGATGGAAAGTGACAGGCGCTGACCATCGGGATGCAGATCCGCCGCCGAACGGTTGAGCACATCCACCACCAGTTCCACGCCCCGAGCTTCGACGCGGTAGCGGATCACGTTGCCCAGCAGACTGTGGCTGCGGATTTGCGCATCGGGTTCACCGCTGAGGCTGAGTTCAATGGCTTCCGGGCGAATCGCGATGCGGTGATTGATCGGCCGCTGCAACAGCTTGGAGGCACTCTCGGCATCCAGCAGGTTGTAGTTGCCGATGAAGCCGGCGGCGAATACGTCGACCGGTGCGGTGTAGAGGGTTTCGGCATCGCCGCTTTGTACGATTTTTCCCTGATTCATCAGGAAAATCCGGTCAGACATGGTCAGGGCTTCTTCCTGATCGTGTGTGACGAAGATCGTGGTCAGGCCAAGTTCGCGCTGGATCTGACGGATCTGTTCGCGCAGGTGTTTGCGAATTCGCGCATCGAGGGCCGACAGCGGTTCATCCAGCAGCAACAGGCGCGGACGGGTCACCAGCGAACGGGCGAGGGCGACACGCTGACACTGGCCGCCGGACAGCTGATGCGGATAGCGACTGGCGAAATCGTTGAGTTCAACCAGTTTCAACACTTCGGCAACCCGCTTGTGGCTGTCGTCGGCGTTGACCTTTTGCATGCGCAGGCCGAAGGCGACGTTCTGTTCGACGGTCATGTTGGGGAACAGCGCGTAGCTCTGGAACACCATGCCGATCCCGCGCTTCTGCGGGGTGAGCGGCACGATGTCGACGCCATCGAGCAGAATCTTGCCGCCATCCACCGGCGTCAGCCCGGCGATGCAACGCAGCAGGGTGGATTTGCCGCAACCGGACGGACCAAGCAGGGTGACGAATTCACCCTTGTTGATTTCGCAGTTGATGTCGCTGAACACCGTGGTGCCCGCGTAGTTTTTCTGAAGGTGTTGGACGCTGACATAGCTCATTCGCTTTTGTCCTTGTTCAAGATGTTGGCGACCCAGGTCAGGACCAGCACGAAAAAGAAGTAGGAGATCACCAGCGCACTGGTGAAGTGGCCGCTGCTGTTGCGCATGTTGTTCAGATAAACCTGCAGGGTTTCGTAGCGGGTGCCGACCAGGATGTTGGCGAACACGAACTCACCGAACAGGAACGAGAACGACAGCAGCAACGCGACCATCAGGCCTTTGCGCAGGTTCGGCAGCACCACCAGGAAAGCTGCCTGAAAAGTGCTGGCGCCAAGCAGTTGGGCGGCGTCCATCAGGTCGCGCAGGTTGATCGCTTGCAGGTTGTTGGTGATCGCCCGGTACATGAACGGCAGCGCCACGGTGAAGTAGCAACCGATCAGGATCCACGGCGTGCCGACCATCGCGAACGGCCCGGAACCGTAGAGCTGCAACAGGCCCACCGACGACACCACCGGCGGTACGGCGAAGGGCAGCAGGATCAGGATGTTCATCAGCGCATCGAGTTTCGGGAAGTGGTAATGCACCACGAACAGCAGCGGCAGGATCAGCACCACCGACAGGATCAGCGCGCCGACGCACACCAGCAGCGACTGACCGAAGGCGTGCAGAAAACGCGGATCGCTCCACAACTGGATATACCACTTGAAGGTGAAACCGCTGGGCAGGATGGTGGCCGACCAACTGCTGGCGATCGAGTAGATCAGCGTGCCCACCAGCGGCAGCAGCAGGATGGCGAACAACAGATAGACCACGACGCGGTGGTAGACGCCGGCCGGGCCGGATTCAGCGCGAGACATGGTAGCTCCTCTTCAGCAGCAGTTGATGCACGACGGTCACCAGGGTCATCAGCGCCACCAGCACCACGGCCAGGGCGCTCGCCAGGTTCGGGTCGAGGGAAATGTCGCCGGAGACCATCGCCGCAATCCGGATCGGCAATACGTTGAAGTTGCCGGTGGTCAGCGCGTAGACCGTGGCGTAGGCGCCAAGGGCGTTGGCCAGCAGGATCACGAAGGTGCCGAGCAGGGCCGGGGTCAGTACCGGCAGGCCAATGTGGCGCCAGAACTGCCAGCCGTCAGCGCCGAGCAGTGCGGCGGATTCGCGCCAGTCTTCACGCAGTGCGTCGAATGCCGGGTACAGCAGCAACACGCCGAGGGGAATCTGGAAGTAGGTATAGAGAATGATCAACCCGGTTTTCGAGTACAGGTTGAAGTCCTCGATGATCCCGGCCTGCTTCAACATGATGGTGATGCTGCCGTTGAAGCCGAGCAGGATGATGAACGCAAACGCCAGCGGCACGCCGGCGAAGTTGCTGGTCATGTTGGCGAAGGCGTTGACGAAGTTGCGCAGCTTCGAATCGACCCGGCGCAGGGAGTAGGCGCCCAGCACCGCGATGATGATGCCGAACACACTCGACCAGAAACTGATTTCGAGGCTGTACTGGATCGCCTGCAAATAGAACTTCGAACTGAAGATCTTGCTGAAGTTGGTGAAGCCCCAACCGAATTCTTCCGATTGCAGGCTGTTGATCATCACCCAGATCAGCGGGGCGATTTCGAACACGATAAAGAACAGTGCGAAAGGCACCAGGCACAGGGCGGCCAGCCATTTACCGCGAGTCATTGAGTTCACTTGAGTAACTCCCGGCACACAGGTTTGTCGTGGGGCACGCCGAGCAGTTCGCAGACGGTGCCGCAGATGTCGGTCTGCTTCGGCGTGGCGTCGGTGTTTAAGCTGAAGGCGTCACCGAGTACAAACAACGGCACCTGGCGTTCTTCCGGCAGCAGGCCGTTGTGCGAGCGGTCGTTGTTCATGCCGTGGTCGGCGGTCACCAGCACCTGGCAACCGGCGTCGAGCCAGCCTTGCAGGTAGTCGGCGAGGATGATGTCGGCGCTGCGCGCGCTGTTGCGGTATTGCGGGGTGTCGAGGCCGTGCTTGTGCCCGGCGTCGTCGATGTTCATCGGGTGGATCAGCAGAAAGTCCGGTGCATGGCGCAGGCGCAGGTTTTCGGCGTCGGCGAACAGGTGCGAATCCGGATAGTGATCGTTCCAGTAAAAGTGGCCGTGCTGGATCGGTAGCGTCGGGTCATCGGTATGCCGATCCCGTGCTGCCACGAACGGCGAGCGGTTGTAGAGCTCGCTGACCCAGTGGTACGCCGCAGCGGCGGTTTTCAGACCGGCATCACGGGCGTAGTGATAGATGCTGCGCTGGTTGGACAGGCGCGAGACGTTGTTGTGGACGATGCCGCTGTCGATCGGCGGTACGCCCGTGAGGATGCATTCGTAAAGCGGTCGGGACAGGGCCGGCAGCTCGCACTCCAACTGGTAGAGCGCGGCGCGTCCTGCGCCAACGTAAGCCTGCAGATGCCCCATGGCGTGACGCGCGACCTCGTAGTTGAGGCCGTCGAGCACGACAAGGATGACGGTGTGCTTCATAGGGGCAAAAACTCCGCGAAACAATAAATCGGAAAACTCGAAATCAACACGGATCCTGTGGGAGCGGGCTTGCCCGCGAAGGCGTCATGCAATTCAACACATTTGTTGAATGTGAAATTGCCATCGCGGGCAAGCCCGCTCCCACAGAGTTTTGCGTCAAACCCTGTTGGGTTTACGGGCTTACTTCATTTCTACGATGACTTCTTCGTTCCACTTCTGCGGCAGGGCCTTGGAGGTTTTCTCCCACGCATCGGCGTCCTTGATCGGTGTGACCTTCTTGTACTGCTCGTTCGGCAGCAGCTTGGCCTTCACGTCTTCCGGCAGTTGCAGGTGCTCGGCGCGGATAGGGCGAGCGTTGCCGCGGGCGAGGTTGGTCTGGCCGGCATCGCTGAAGATGTATTCGCGGGTCAGCTTGGCGGCGTTCGGGTTCTTCGCGTATTTGTTGATGATGGTGGTGTAGCCGGAAATCACCGAACCGTCGGACGGGATCAGCACCACGTAGTCATCCGGATTGGCCATCTTGGCCTTGTAGCTCAGGCCGTTGAAGTCCCAGACCACGCCGACTTCGATCTCGCCTTTTTCCATGGTGGCGATGGTCGGGTTGGCCATCGACAGGCGACCCTGCTTGGCGATGTCTGCGAACAGCAGCAGGGCAGGCTGGAGGTTTTTCTCGTCGCCGCCGTTGGCCAGCGCAGCGGCAAGTACGCCGTTGGCAGCCTGGGCCGCGGTGCTCACGTCACCGATGGAAACCTTGTATTTGCCGCCCTTGAGGTCAGCCCATTTGGTCGGTACTTCGGAGCCGTGCAGCAGCTTCTTGTTGACGATGAAGGCGATGGTGCCGGTGTAGGCCAGTGCCCAGTTGCCGTCCTTGTCCTTGGCCCAGTCCGGCACTTGATCCCAGGTGCTCGGCTTGTACGGTTGCACCACGCCTTGCTTGACCGCGATCGGGCCGAAGGCCGCGCCGACGTCGCCGATGTCGGCGGTGGCGTTGTCTTTTTCGGCGGCGAACTTGGCGATTTCCTGGGCCGAACTCATGTCGGTGTCGATGTGTTTCAGGCCGTATTTCTTGGCCAGGTCTTCCCAGGTACCTTTCCAGTTGGCCCAGTCATCGGGCATGCCGACGCTGTTGACGGCACCTTCCGCTTTCGCAGCGGCTTCGAGGGTTTTCAGATCATCAGCCGCCATGGCGGCGGTGCACATGGCAATGGTCGAGCCTAACAGTGTTGCCAGGAAAAGCTGTTTCATTCCGAAGCTCCTTGGTCGTGTTCAACGCTGCGATTGCGGATTGTGTTGGTCTAGGTCAGCAATACCTGAGCCAATGTAGGGGGGCTGGATGACACTTTGATGTCGGCGGATACCTGACCCGCGTTTTATTTCTCCTGTATCGACGGCTGCCCGCTAAGCGTAGACCACCCGCAAAGTCCCGGTGGGCAAGGGACTTGGCCGATGTATTGCAAGTTGTCAGGGCGACCGTTCGGTAGTTTTGTCATCTCTCGGTCATCTGCACTGCCTAGGCTTGCAACATGACCAAACGGCGCAATAGCTGTGCGGTTTTGCCCCGAAACAGTGCTGGTCTAGTCCAGATAGGTAACGTTGATGCGCGATGAGGCAACAAAAGCGGTGACAGCGATTGGCCAGATCCTTCAGGAGCAACTCGACCATGGGTTGCTGGCGGCGGGGAGCAAGTTGCCGGCCGAGCGCAAGCTCAGTGAGTTGTTCGGCACGACGCGGATTACGGTACGGGAAGCCTTGTTGCAGCTGGAGGCGCAAGGGCAGATTTATCGCGAGGAGCGGCGGGGCTGGTTCGTGTCGCCACCGCGTCTGGCCTATAACCTGATGCAGCGCAGTCACTTTCACGCGATGGTCAGTGCGCAGGGGCGGGTGCCGTCGACCGAGGTGATTTCGGCGCGCTTGCAGCCGGCGTCAGCGGCGGTCTGTGCGTGGTTGCAATTGCCGGCGTTGTCGAGCGTGATTCAGATTTGCCGGTCGCGGCGGATCGATGGGCGGCTGGTGTTGTATGTGGAGCATTATCTGAATCCGCAGTTTTTTCCGGGGATTCTGGAGTTTGATTTGAATCAGTCGATTACCGAGCTGTATGCGCGGCATTACGATTTGCATTATGGGCGGGTGCGGTTCGAGATTGTGCCTACGTCTTTATCGGTCGATGCGGCGGCTGCTTTACGGGTTTCGGTGGGGAGTCCGGGGTTGAGGATTGCTCGGGTTAATTATGATCAGTCTGGGCGGTTGATTGATTGTGATCTGGAGTTTTGGCGGCATGATGCGATACACGTTGGGGTTGATGTGGTTTGATCGCTTTGTGTGAATATCCGTTGCTGCGGTAACGGCTTCTTAGGGTTTCGCCCTTACGGCGAGTCACTTTTTTCAAACGCCAAAAAAGTAACCAAAAACGCTGGGCCCCGGCGTTCGGCACCTCGCCTGGGCTCGGTGTTCCTTCGTTCCGGGATTCATCCGGGGGCATCGCCTACGGTTTGCTTCGCTGCACCTCCTCTCGATGTGTTCGACTTCGTCGAACGGTCGCTGCGCTCCCACCCCCCGGATGAATCCCTCCACTCAGCCTGCCGAAGGGGCCGGCACGTCAAAAGCTTTTCTTGAGCTAACGCTCATCGTGTTTTGGATGTGCGCCTCTTAAGCGTTGGTTCTGCTGTTTGAGTTGAATTTTTCAATTGGGCGAATCCGGACCTGGATTTCTGGACGTTTCCTACTTGTTGTTCGGCTGCATCTGACGCGACAGTTTTTTTTGTGCGAGGTACATATATAACGCAGTCCGTGGTTGTTATTTCCATACATTTCTCCAGGCGCTGGACGCAATGTTTGAATTTGTTTCCGGTTGTCGAGCACCGCATTTAATTCAAGGAGGAATGTATTTATGGCACGGCGTGGAATTGAGCTTCCAGCTTCAATCGTGAGGCCGGACAATTAAGATGTTTATGTGCACTACTTAGGTCTCGGTGAAGGCTCCGGGCCGGCAATTGATTTTGCCCCCTTGGGGGAAATACTGGATATGGAAAATACCTATAAGGCATTTTCCGGAAGTCTGCCTCAGATCCTTGAAGTTGAACTTGCCCAGGTCAGGGCTGGCGGTGATTCGAGTTTATTGCCTCCCTTGGACACGCTGGCGCGTGAGCTGCGTTTCCGGGATGCGCTGATCGCCAGAAAGTTTGGTGCGCTGATCGCGGCGAAGGACATTGCGATTCAGCGGTTTGGCCATGCGCAGGTCGAAACGTTTTTCAATGGCGGTCGGTTACCGCAGGTCAATCGGCGTGGCGGTAACGTCAGCGTTCGCCAGGCCTATAGCGAGTTGTTCAATGCCAAGTTGCTGGTAGAAGGCATCGGCCAGTTGAACAGTCAGTCCGCAACGGTCAGGAATGTAATCGCGGCTGTGCAGGTGCAAGAGGCCAATCGAATTGCACATGAGCAGGCGCGCATCGCTGCGCAGAATCAGGCTCGGCTTGTGGCCGAGGAGCAGGCGCGTGTAGCTGCACAAGCGGCAGAAATCGCCCGGCTGGCGGCCGTTGATGAAGCTCGTCAAAAGGCTGAAGAGCAGGCGCGACGTGAAGCCGATGAGCATGCACGGCAACTGCTTGAGGATCGATTGCGCGACGCGGATCGGGCGCGCTGGGAGGCGCAAGCCTTCCATTTGCAGGGCGCTGCCTGGAATCCGCAACTTGTATTTTCGACGTCGACCGGGCCGGTTTCCATCCGCGAGAGCGCAAGGTCGAGATTGCGGGCGGCCATCCGTTCCGCGTCGGCCGGATTATCCGCTCTGGCCGCGGGCACGGTGTCGGGTTTGATGGTGGGTGTTGCAGCACTGGTTTACTCGCCCGCGCTGGGAAACGGTGAGCTGCCCAAGCGGTTTCTGGTCAGCGTGCCGTTGTCCGATCTGCTGTCCGGTCCCGTGCCAGATTTGGGTCAGCTCGCGGCTACCGGTGGTTCTCTGGATTTGCCCGTGCGTGTCAATTCCAGAGCTGGCGAGGGCGATCACACCGAGCTGCTGGTCATTCCAGTCGATGGCGTCAGGTTTCCCACTGGCGTGCCGGTGATTGCTGCCGTTCACAACCCGCAGGACAACACCTATCGCGCGACGACCACCGACATTCCATCAGAAACATTGGTATGGACGCCGTCAATTACGCCCGCTGACAGTTCGACTGTATTGCCCGTTCCCGAACCGGATCCTGCGCAATATACCGGCGGCGACATCGTCCCTGTCGAGGGGCGAATTGATCGTCATCCTGATCTGGGTGATTTTGATTTCAATGACTGGATTCTGGTTTTTCCACCGGATTCCGGCATCCCCCCGCAATACATCATGTTCCGGGATCCGCGAAACGATTCCGGGATTGCTTCCGGGTACGGAGAGCCAGTGGCGACGGGGTGGCTCGAGGCGGCTTCGCAAGGCAATGGTGCGGCGATTCCGGCGCAGATTGCAGAGCAATTGAGAGGTCGGCAGTTCAGCGATTTCAGGACGTTCAGAGAGTCCTTCTGGAAAGCAGTAGGGGCAGACTCCGAGCTCTCTTCACAATTTGGCAATACCAATAGAGAGCGGTTAATGCGCGGGCATTCTCCATTTACCATTCCTGGTGAGCAGGTAGGCGGTAATAAAGTTTATGAAATTCATCATCTGGATTTCATCAAGAATGGAGGTGCGGTCTACGATATGGATAACTTAAGATTGTTGACACCTAAGCAGCACGTGGAAGTTCATTCTGCTAGTGGAGGAGAAAGAAATGCATCGTAAACTCGAAGACTATACGGAGTCAGAGTTTCTTGAGCTTTTGAAAGGTCTCTGTTATGTAACCAGCTGCAGTGAAAGAGAATACATGGTCCTTGTTGAAAAGTTTGACGCTGCAGTGGATCACCCAAGGGGTAATGGAATTATTTATTATCCGCTGGATGGCGAAGATGATAGCCCTGAAGGAATACTCCAAACGCTGAAGAGCTGGCGTGCGGAGAACGGGATGCCCGGATTCAAAGGGTAAGCCCAAATCAAAGGACCCCAATCGAAGTGCATTCCGATTGGGGTTTATTCGGTAACTATTTTTCAGTCTCCACTCCACCGCCCGCCGTGATCACCTGCACATTCATCCTCGGCGTCGCCAGGTCCAGCCCGGCCTCGTCCAGATGCCGTTTCAGCGACAAATTGAACGCCCGTGAAACCTCCCACTGTTTGATCGGTGCGGTCTTGAACCTTGCGCGCAATATCGCGTTGCCGGATTCAAAGCTTTCCACGCCCTGAAATTCCAGTGGCGACCAGATGTTGCGTCGCTGCAGTGGGTCGGTGCGCATTTTCTGGCCGACGTCGCGCATCAGTTTGATGGCTTCGTCGATGCTCATGTTGAAGGGCACCGCCACGCGGAAAATCGCGTAGCCGAATTCGCGGGAGTAGTTTTTGATGCTTTTGATTTCGCTGAACGGGATGGTGTGGACGATGCCGTCGATGTCCCGCAGGCGTACGGTGCGGATGGTCAGGCCTTCGACGGTGCCCAGGTGGCCGCCGACGTCGACGTAGTCATCGATGGCCAGAGAGTCTTCGATGATGATGAACAGGCCGGTGATCAGGTCGGCTACGAGCGACTGGGCGCCGAAGCCGATGGCCAGGCCGATCACGCCGGCACCGGCCAGCAGGGGCGTGACGTTCATGCCCATGTTCGCCAGCGCGACGATCAGGGCGATGATGAAGATCGCCACGAACAGCACGTTGCGGATCAGCGGCATCATGGTTTGCGCGCGGGCGTTGGCCAGGCCTTTGCGAGAGCGGGTGAGGGCGTGGTGCACGGCGGTGTCGCTGAGGATCCAGATCAGCCAGGCGAAGATCAGCGTGCCGATCAAACTGAACAGTTTGACGCTGACGTCGTGGCCTTCGCCTTCGGTGAAGCCGATCAGCGACATGCCCCACACCCGCAGGCCGAGTTCGATGAAGGCCAGCCACACCAGCAAATGGGCGAGGGTGTAGAAGAAGCTTTTCAGGCGCTCGGAATACAGCGCGTGGCGTTTCGGCCCGCGTTGGGGTTTGAGGGCGTGGCGGCGGACGAGGCCGTTGATGACCATGCACAACACCAGCAGCACGGTGCAGATCAGCGACTGGCGCAAGGCGGTGCTGGTGTCGCCGGCGGAGACGAAGGTGGCGAACAGCGAAATACCCACCAGCACCAGCGCCGGGACGTACCAGAAGGTGCCGAGGATTTCGATGGTGTCGCTGAGGGCGCGGCGGGTCAGGCGGCGGGACAGGGGCTGGTTGCGGATCAGGTGGGCGATCGGTCGGCGGAAGCGCAGGATGAACAGGCCGGTCGACAGCGCCGCGAGGACATTGGCGACGGTGGCGGCGGTGTGGGCCAGGTGCACACCAAGGCCGGCCACCAGGCGCGGATCGCTCAGGGCTTCACCGAACGCGGCGAAGCTGCCGATCAGCCACAACGGCCGAAAGGCCTGGTGACGCAGGATGTACAGCGCGCGGTGCCGGTGCGGACCGTCGAGTACGGAGAAGGCGATCACGCAGATGGCCGAGAAACAGGTGCCGACCACCAGTGCGTAAGCCAGCACCATCGCCAGGCTTTTGCCCAGTGACGAGGGCAATGCGTAGCTCATGTAGACCGTGATCACCAACGCGATCAGCCAGGGGCCGAGCTTGCGCAGGGCGAAGCGCAGCATGTCGAGGGCCCGGGGGTTTTGCGGCAGTTCTTCGGTCAGGCCGAAGCGCATGCGTACCCGGTGGCCGAGCCAGATCAGCGCGGCGGCGAGCAGGCTCCAGACCGCGAGGATCACGGCGAAGGCGAAGATGATCGGCAGCCATTCGCTGGCCGGCAGCATCAGGCCTTTGAGCTCGTCCTGGGCCATGTCGAATTCGGCGGACCAGCGATTGAGCGGGCTGTCGGCGCCGGTGAACTGTTTTTCGAAAGTGGCGAGGGTGCCGCCGATCAGTCCCAGCACACCTTCTTCGGGGCTGGCCTGGGCTTTTTTCGTGGCGTCGCGGAGTTTTTTCAGGTCGGTCAGCAACTGGGCGCGTTGCTTGTCGTTTTCCAGCGACTTGATGACTTCGTCCAGCGACTGGCCGAGCGGTTCCTGAGCCTCGGGCTGGGCCTTGCCGGACCCCGTGAGCAGTCCCGGCAGACCGGCAGCGTCGGCGGGCGCCGGCGACATCAGGGTCATCAGGCAGACGAGAAACAGGCAGGGCAGAGCAAAAAGACGAGCGAACACTAGGCGGTCAACCTCGCAATGGGCGGATCGGGCGAGTGTACGAGCCCGCCAGATTCAATGCGAGCCGGGCGCGGATTTATTCGTTGAGTTTGGCGAGGATCTTGTAGACCACGGTGGCCAGGATCATCAGCATGCCGATCCACATGGCGAACACACCGGCGTTCTTGTCACGGAAGTTGAAACCGATGGCCAGCAGAATCATTCCGCCGAGGATGGGAATGAGCATGGAGTGGAACGCAGACATCGAGATCATGGCGACAGCCTTGTCGAAGGGAATGATTCAAGTCTAGGTGGGTTTTCGATGGACGGTGCTGATGTGTATCAGAAATGAGCCGGTTTTACGGGCCGGGGGATCGCAGCTCCACGCTGCGATCCCGGCTGCTTGCTACGGCAATTCGCGACTGGCGTAGAACGCGCTCAGCACTTTGACCAGGTGGGCCAGGTCATGGCTGCCGCACAGTTCGCGGATCGAGTGCATGGCGAAGGTCGGCAGGCCGATGTCGACGGTGCGCACGCCCAGGTGGCTGGCGGTGATCGGGCCGATGGTCGAGCCGCAGCCCATGTCGCTGCGCACCACGAAGCTTTGCACCGGCACTTCTTCGGCCATGCACAGATGGCGGAAGAAACCGGCGGTTTCGCTGTTGGTGGCGTAGCGCTGGTTGCTGTTGACCTTGATCACCGGGCCGGCGTTGAGTTTCGGGCCGTGGTTGGCGTCGTGCTTCTCGGCGTAGTTCGGGTGCACGCCGTGGGCGTTGTCGGCCGAAACCAGCAGGGATTTCTGGATGGTGCGTACGAATTCGTCACCTTCCGGCAGCAGACGGCGCAGGGTCTGTTCCAGCATCGGGCCGTCGGCGCCACACGCCGAGCAGGAGCCGACTTCTTCGTGGTCGTTGCACACCAGCACGCAGGTTTCTTCGGTGTCGGCGGTCAGCAAGGCTTGCAGGCCGGCGTAGCACGACAGCAGGTTATCGAGGCGTGCGCCGGCGATGAAGTCGCCATGCAGGCCGATGACCGCAGCGCTCTGGGTATCGTAGAAACTCAGCTCGTAATCGAGCACCACGTCGGCGTTGAGGCCGTGTTCGCGAGCCAGTTGATCGGTGAGTACCGCGCGGAAGTCCACGCGCTCGTCACCGGCGAACTGCGCGAGAATCGGCGGCAGTTCGGTCTGGGCGTTGATGGCCCAGCCTTGGTTGGCTTCACGATTGAGGTGGATGGCCAGGTTGGGAATGATCGCGATCGGGGCCTTGAAGTCGATCAGCTGGCTCTCGACTTTGCCGTCGCGGCGGAAGGTGACGCGGCCGGCCAGCGACAGGTCGCGGTCGAACCACGGCGCCAACAGCGCGCCGCCGTAGACTTCGACACCGAGCTGCCAGAAGCCCTGGCGTTGCAGTTCAGGTTGTGGCTTGACCCGCAGGCACGGGCTATCGGTGTGGGCGCCGACCAGACGGATGCCGTCGTGCAGCGGCGAGTTGCGGCCCATCTTGATCGCGACAATCGAGGAATCGTTACGGGTGACGTAGTAACGACCATTGGCTTCCGTGTGCCAGGTTTCGCGCTCGTCGAGGCGCACATAACCGGCGGCCTCCAGGCGTTGAACAAGGCTGGCGGTGGCGTGGAACGGGGTAGGGGAGGCCTTGAGGAAGTCGATCAGGCCTTGGTTCAACTCTTCGCGCATAAGAAGCTCCAGACAGCAATGGGCGGGAGTTTAACGCATCACTCCGCCCCATTGGGACGTGGTTGCGCGGGTATTGTCAGGAGTGATGACCGATGCGCTTGTGCCCCACCATTCATGACGGCCGATTTGCTGGTCACACACATGCTTCAAGGTGTTGCCTGGCAGGGTCTCAACCGGTGATCAGTCTGCCATTGAGGAAGACTTCACGGCGTTGCTTGCGACCGATGTCTTCATGCTTGCTCGACTGATAGACCGCTTCGAACTTGTCTCGAGATAAATCGGGCAGCGCACTGAGGTATTGATCGACCAGTTGATCGTAGGCGGCTTCGGTAATGAATTTGTAGACTTCCCGACGATAGAAAAAGCCCAGTTGAAAACCGAGTGTTTCACTCAAGTGCGCGGTCGGGCCGGCGAAGCAGTTTTCAAAGTCGATGGCTTTCAGTGGTCTGTGCGTTTGCTCGGGCACCATGATGTTGCCCACCCAGAAATCCATGTGAGTGATGTTTTTGCTGGCCAGCGAGCTGAGCAGTTGAAACGCGTCGAGGATGAAAGCTTCGATGTTCTGGGGATTGCGTCTGATGCACTGAGCGCCATCAATATGGCCTTCGAGCAGGTGTGTCAGAAGGAAAAATTCCTCGGTCAGGCCAAGCCTGCTGCGGGTATAGCCATAGCCCTTCAATGGCGGCATATCCACGCCCCGGCGCTGAGCTTCGAGGGAGTTCATCAACTCTTCGAGCGGCCAGTCGAAGCGCCCGTTGCGTTGCGGTTTGTTCAGGCTCACCCGCACCTTTGCCTTGAAAGTGTCCAATGGCTGGACCTTGGCAAAGAGCGGGGTTTCACACGAGGACAGCGGTGCGCTGGCCCGGGTCAGTTTGCGCGCGCGACGTTTTTTTATCAGCTGCTCGAGGGCCTCGCGCGCCGGGATGCTGGGTGGTTCGCTCAGGTGCAGGGTAGTGTTACCGAATGCATAGATGATTGGATATTCGGATTGGAGCGTTTTACTGCATAACACGGGAAAAGGCCTCCTGCCTGATGTCGAGGTGCCAAAATTTATAATTGATTACAATTTTATGACAGTTCTTTACGTCAATCTATTGCCGGTGGGATTTTGACAGGACAAAAAAAAGCCCTTCATCAGGAAGGGCTTTCAGAGGCAGACGCGATTCAGAAGGGTGCCGGGCACTCGAAGCGCAGGCGCTCGCCGCTTTGCGGATGAGTGAAACTGAGCATGCTCGCGTGCAGGCACAGGCGGGGCCAGGCCGCCAGCGCTTGCTCGTGGGCGTAGAGCCCGTCACCGAGCAGCGGATGACCGATCGACAACATGTGCACGCGCAATTGATGCGAGCGGCCGGTGATCGGTGTCAGTTCGACACGGCACCAGTCGCCGCAACGTTCCAGAACCTTCCAGAACGTCAGCGCATGCTTGCCTGATTCATGATCGACCACATGCCGTGGTTTGGTCGGTGGATCGTAGCGCAACGGCAGGTCGATGCTGCCGCTGTCCAGTTCCGGCTGACCCCAGGCCAAAGCGGTGTAGGCCTTTTCGGTTTCGCGATCATGAAACTGGCGCGACAACTCGCGGTGGGTGTCGGCGTCGCGGGCGAGCAGAATGATCCCCGACGTTTCCCAGTCCAGGCGGTGGACGATACGCGCTTCCGGGTAGCCGTTTTCCTGCAGGCGGGTGATCAGGCAGTCCTTGTTGTCATCGGCCCGACCGGGTACCGAGAGCAACAGGGTGGGTTTGTTCACCACCAGTACGGCGGCGTCCTGATGAATGATTTGGACGTTGGACAACGGCATTAAAACAGCCTCGTAACAAATGCCAACGGCGGCTCCGGGCCCCTCCGGTGTCGGAAGGGCGCTGAGCCGCCGTCGTTCCTGCCGGATCGACTCAGCGATCTGGCAGGGTGATGTTGAGTTCCAGAATCGAGCAGCTGCCCTGGCTCTCCAGTGCCACGTGTACGTCGTCGTTGCCGATGTTGACGTATTTGCGGATCACTTCCACCAGTTCCTTCTGCAAGGATGGCAGGTAGTCAGGGGTGCTGCGCTGGCCGCGTTCATGCGCCACGATGATCTGTAGACGCTCTTTCGCGACCGAGGCGGTACTTGGCTTTTTGTTGGCACGAAAGAAGTCAAAAAGGTTCATTACCTACCTCCAAACAGACGCTCGAAGAATCCCTTCTTCTCGACATTCAGGAACCGGTGTTCTTTTTCCTTGCCCAGCAGGCGATCAACGGTATCGCTGTAGGCCTGGCCGGCGTCGCTCTGATCATCGAGGATCACAGGTACGCCCTGGTTGGAGGCCTTGAGTACGGCCTGGGATTCCGGGATGACGCCCAACAGGCGTACGGCGAGGATTTCCTTGACGTCTTCGACGCCGAGCATTTCGCCTTTTTCGACGCGCTCCGGGTGGTAGCGGGTGATCAGCAGGTGTTCTTGGATCGGCTCTTCGCCACGTTCGGCGCGACGGGACTTGCTGGCCAGCAGGCCGAGCATGCGGTCCGAGTCACGTACCGATGACACTTCCGGGTTGGTCACGACGATCGCTTCGTCAGCGAAGTACATGGCCAGGTGGGCGCCTTTCTCGATGCCGGCAGGGGAGTCGCAGACCACGAACTCGAATTGTTCCTTGAGCTCCATCAGGACTTTTTCCACGCCTTCGACGGTCAGTGCGTCTTTGTCGCGGGTCTGGCTGGCGGCCAGCACATAGAGGTTTTCCAGGCGCTTGTCTTTGATCAGGGCCTGTTGCAGGTTGGCTTCGCCGTTCACGACGTTGACGAAGTCATACACCACGCGGCGCTCGCAGCCCATGATCAGGTCAAGGTTACGCAAGCCCACGTCGAAGTCGACGATCACTGTTTTGTGGCCGCGCAGAGCGAGGCCGGTACCGATAGCGGCGCTGGTGGTGGTCTTACCCACACCACCCTTGCCGGATGTAACCACGAGAATCTTGGCCAAGGTGTTTCACCCCTAAGGAAGAAGGACTGTTCAGCCCCTGAAAAACATCTCTAGAAAACTACTGCAGTCGGACAGCCTTGGCTGGAATTCGGCTTTTGGCCTTTTTCCTACTTCGTTTGAGCCGTTTTCGCTACGTTTTAGAGATGCTTGGAAAATGCGGCAGTATCCGTTAAAGCCGAATGATGTTCAACACGTCGCCCGACAGGCTGACCTGTACGCCCGAGCCCCACATCGGATCGCGACGCAGGTCCTCGGAAACCTTGTAATGGCCTGCGATGGAGATCAGTTCAGCGCTCAATTGCTGACAGAAGATCCGCGCCTTGGTGTCGCCCTTGACCCCGGCCAGCGCACGACCGCGCATCGGGCCGTATACATGGATGTTGCCATCGGCGAGAAGTTCCGCCCCCGGGCTGACCGAGGAAACCACGACCAGATCGCCACCTTGTGCATATATCTGTTGGCCACCACGTACTGGCGTGGTGATGACGCGGGTCGGTTTGACGGCTGGCTCCGGTGGTTTTTCCGGCTTCTTCGGTGCGACGGGTTCGGCGCTTTCCAGCGGTCGTTCGCGGGCGCCGGACGGCGGCAGCACCGGGATGTCGATGGCGATGGCGGCGGCGATGTCTTCGATGCGGCTGGCGCGGATCGCCAGGGTGCGCAGGCCGTGCTGGCGGCACACGCGCATCAGGCCCGGCAGGTCGACGGCGCCTTCGCTTGGCGGCAGTTTGTCCAGCGCCAGAACCAGCGGCGCGTTGCTGAAGAAATTCGGTGCCTGGGCGACTTTGGCGGCCAGTTGCCGATCGAGGCTGTCCAGGTTATTGCGGGACAGCTCCAGCACCGTAATGGCGAGCATGCTGCCCTTCAGCTGGAACACGGGATCTTGGTCTAGCGGTTCGGTTTGGCTCATGTCGGCATACAACGGCTTGTCACTAAAAGTGCCGAGACTTATAACGAGAACGCCCGCAGGCCGCAAGCCGGGTCGAACGATGTAGAATGCGCGGCCACTGTATTTACGGAAGCTTTAATGGATCGCCCGCGTTTTCGAAAAGCATTTCTTGCCCCACGCTTCTGGCCGCTCTGGTGCGGCCTCGGGCTGTTGTGGCTGATCGTGCAGCTGCCGTATCCAGCCTTGCTGGCCATCGGTCGTTTTCTTGGTGCCCTGATGTATCGCTTCGCCGGCGACCGGCGGCGTATCGCCAAGCGCAATCTGGAACTGTGTTTCCCGGAAAAGTCCGCCGCCGAACGCAAGCGTCTGCTCAAGGAAAACTTCGCGTCCACCGGCATCGCCTTCTTTGAAATGGCGATGAGCTGGTGGTGGTCGCGTCAGCGCCTGGCGAAGCTGGCCCACGTCGAAGGCCTGGAGCACCTGCAAAAGGCCCAGCGCGAAGGCAAGGGCGTGATTCTGATGGCGGTGCATTTCACCACCCTGGAAATCGGCGCAGCGCTGCTCGGCCAGCAACACACCATCGACGGCATGTACCGCGAACACAAGAACCCGTTGTTCGACTTCGTCCAGCGTCAGGGCCGCGAGCGGCACAACCTCGATTCGCTGGCGGTGGAACGTGACGACGTGCGCGGCATGCTCAAGCTGCTGCGCGCGGGCCGGGCGATCTGGTACGCACCGGATCAGGACTACGGCGCCAAGCAAAGCATCTTCGTGCCGCTGTTCGGGATTCAGGCCGCGACGGTCACCGCCACCAGCAAGTTCGCCCGTCTGGGCAAGGCACTGGTGGTGCCGTTCACCCAAGAGCGTCTGGCCGACGGCAGCGGTTATCGTCTGGTGATTCATCCGCCGCTGGAAGGTTTCCCGGGCGAGACCGAAGAGGAAGATTGCATCCGCATCAATCAGTGGGTCGAAGGCGTGTTGCGTGAGTGCCCCGAGCAATACCTGTGGGCACACCGGCGCTTCAAGAGCCGGCCACCGGGTGAGCCGAAGCTGTACGCCAAACGCGGTTGATTGACCCATCCCCATAAGCACCACGGAGCGTTGCGATGAGCCCAGCTGAACCGGTCACAGGTTTGATTCTTTCCGGCGGCGGGGCTCGGGCGGCGTATCAGGTGGGGGTTCTGGCGGCGATTGCCGAATTGCTGCCGTTGGGGGCGGACAATCCGTTTCCGGTGATTGTCGGCACGTCGGCCGGGGCGATCAACGCGGTCAGCCTGGCCAGCGGTGCCACGGATTTTCGCGCCGCCATCGAACGCCTGACGCTGTTCTGGCAAGGCTTTCGCAGCCATCGCGTGTTGCGCAGCGACTGGCCGGGGGTGATCCGCCAGGCCAGCCGTTTCGTCAGCCACAGCCTGTTGGGCATGGGCCGGCAAATGCCGGTGGCGCTGCTCAACAGTTCACCGCTGCGTCATCTTCTCAACGAAAAACTGCACCTGCCCGGCATCGCCGAGTCCATCGCGCGCAAGCAGTTGCATGCGGTGGCAGTGACGGCGTTTGGTTACGAGTCGGGGCAAGCCGTGACTTTCTATCAGGGCGGCGGCACCATCGATTCCTGGCTGCGTCATCGGCGCATCGGTGTACCGACGCAGTTGGCGGTGGAGCACTTGCTGGCCAGTTCGGCGATCCCGCTGTTGTTCGCGCCGGTGAAGATCGGCGATGAATATTTCGGCGATGGCGCGGTGCGGCAGTCGGCACCGATCAGCCCGGCACTGCACCTGGGCGCGAGCCGGGTGCTGGTTGTGGGTGTCAGCGGCAACCCGCGTGGTTTCGATCCGGCGCAACCGCTGGAACGCACTTACACCGGGCAGCAGCCGACGCTGGCGCAGATCGGCGGGCACATGCTCAACAGTACGTTCATTGATAGCCTGGAAAGCGACATCGAGCTGCTTCAGCGTCTTAACCAGTTCAGTCATCTGATGCCTGAAGGCACGCCGACCCGCGCGCTGGGGGTGGCACCGGTGGATGTGCTGGTGATCTCGCCGAGTCAGCCGATCGATGAAATCGCGGCGCGGCATCGCCAGGAACTGCCGGCGGCGTTGCGGCTGTTTCTGCGTGGGCCGGGAGCGACCAAGACGAGCGGGGCAGGGGTGTTGAGTTACTTGCTGTTCGAGGCGGGGTATTGCAGCGAATTGATCGACCTCGGGCGGCGTGATGCCTTGGCCAAACGTGATGAGCTGTGCCGGTTTCTCGGGATTGGCGAGGCGCTGGTTCCGGCTTGAGATTAGTGGTGCGGCAATCGCCAGCAGGCTGGCTCCCACCGGGATTTGTGTCGTGCACAAAACCAATGTGGGAGCGAGCCTGCTCGCGATGGCGTCCGTGAAGACGCCGCACTATCAGAAGTGGAACTTCACCAGGAAGCTGGTCACGTTCTGATTGGTGGTGAAGGCCTTGGTGTCGTCGATACCGTACTTGTCTTTCCAGTAGTCGTATTCAACACCGACGTACAACTGCTTCTCGCCGAAATTCAGCGCCTTGCCCAGGTCGTATTTGACCTGAGGGTTGAAGTGCAGGTTGGCGTGGTATTCGCCTTTGTTGTTGACGTCGTTGTCGACCACCCAGTCCATGTAGCCGTCGATCAGGATGTTCGAGTCGCCCACCGGAATGGTGTAGGACCACACTGGTGTGATCTGCCAGACGTTGTCACCCGCACGCGAGCCTTCGGTGTGACGCTGGTAGAAGTTCAGCTGGAAGTAGTCGAAGCCCGGAATGGCCAGGTCGAAGCCCGGGCCGATCAGGTAGGACTCGGTGTCACCCTCGCCGAACTCGTAGGTCATCGCCAGCAGGACATCCTTGATCGGACCGAACTCGATCTTCTGGTCGAGCACCTTGCCCAGCGAGATGCGTGGCTGGAACTCGCCGTAGTAGGTGTTCGGACCGTTGTTGAAGTCCTTGTCACCGTTGTAGAAGATCTTGTCGAGGAAGAAGAAGTTGTCCCCGTACTTCCACGCATCGGCGTGCTCGAAGGTCACGGTCTGCTGGATGGCCGGGTTGACCTTGAAGTCTTTGCCGTAGAGGTAGGTCAGGCTGTTGTTCTGCCATTGCAGCAGGCCGTCTGCCATGGCCTGACCCCCTGCCAGCAGCGATCCCGCAAGCATCAGGCTGGTGCACATACGTTTCATTCGGTTGCTCCCAAAGTAGGTGTTCCACGTTTATTTTTTTGAGTCGGCGCTCTGGTGTGGCGCCTTTTTTCGTTGCTGCAAAAGTCATCCATCCGGTCAGCTTTCATGCTGTTAGCAAGAGCTGAGCCAAGGCTTTTCGAAAAGCAAAAAAACGCCCGTCGGCTGCTGAAAAACAGTCGATTGAGCGTGTTTTCGGGATGCCTCGGTACTGACCGCGGCCGGGATAAGTTGGCTTTTCGGTCAGGAATTAAATTCGGGCTTTTTTTTAGACCGAATTCAGGAGGCCGCGGAGAATACTGACTCAACGGCCAGGCCTCAAGTGCCCCGCAACAGAGCACCGACGACAGGTAGGGGGCACGGTTGCGGGTCATCTTAGAAGTGCACCTTCACCAGCAGGCTGGCGGTGTTCTGGTTGGTGTCGAAACTGTGGGTGCTTTCGACCCCGTATTTGTTTTTCCAGTAGCTGTATTCGGTGCCGACGTACACCTGCTTTTCACCCCAGCCGAGGGCTTTGCCCAGGTCGTATTTGATCTGCGGGTTGATGTGCAGGTTGGCGTGATAGGTGCCACGGGAGTTCTGGTCGTTGTCGACCACCCAGTCCAGATAGCCGTCGATCAGCAGGTCGGAATTGCCCACGGGAATGCTGTAGGACCAGCCGGGCGTGATCTGCCAGACGCCGTCGCCGGGGCGCGGGCCTTCGGTCTGGCGGCGATAGAAGTTCAGGGTGAAATAGTTGAAGCCCGGCACCTTGAGGTCGAAGCCGGGGCCGATCAGATAGGCCTCGCTGTCGCCTTCGCCGTACTCGTAGGTCATGGCCAGCAGCACGTCCTTGATCGGGTCGAACTCCAGCTTCCTGTCGAAGATCTTGCCGAACGACAGGCGCGGGCTGAATTCGCCGTAGAACGCGTGGGGGCCTTTGTTGCGGTCTTCCTGGCCGTTGTAGAAGATCTTGTCGACGAACAGGAAGTTGTCGCCGTACTTCCACTTGTCGGCGTGCTCGAACGTCACCGTCTGCTGGATCGACGGGTTGATCGCGAAGTTCTTGCCGTACAGGTAGCTCAGGCTGTTGGTCTGCCACAGCAATAAATCGCCGGCCATGGCTTGCGATGCGGCCAGCAGGCCGCCGCTCAACAACACGTTGGTTTGAGTCCGGATCATCTGTTGCTCCCTCTTGTTTTTATTGTTTGAGGCAAAGCTGTCGCGAGGGGGCAGGCTTGGGCGAGCCCCCTTTTTTACTCTTCGGATCAGTGCGGGTGTGCGTGGCAGTCGTTGATCGCGGCGCGTTCGGCGCCGCCGAGGATGTTGAACAACAGGTTCAGCGTCAGCGCGCTGAGGGTGGCCATGGCGATCCCGCTGTGGGTGATCGGGCTCATCCACAACGGCAGGTGGGCGAAGAACTCCGGGCGCACCACCGGGATCAGGCCCATGCCGATGCTCACGGCTACCAGCAATTGATTGCGGCGGTCGCCGATGTCGGCTTCCTGCAGGATCTTGATGCCGGTCGCTGCCACCATGCCGAACATCGCAATCGCCGCGCCACCCAGCACCGCCGGTGGAATCGACGCCACCAGGAATGCCGCTTTCGGCAGCAGGCTCAGGACGATCAGCAAGCCGCCGGCAACGATGGTCACCGAGCGGCAGCGCACGCCGGTCATCTGCACCAGGCCGATGTTCTGCGCGAAGGAGGAGTGGGTGAAGGTGTTGAAGAAGCCGGCGAAGAACGACGCGCCGGCATCACACAGCAGGCCGCGACGCAGCATGCGCGGGCAGACTTCCTGGCCGGTGATCTTGCCCAGCGCGAGGAACATCCCGGTGGACTCGACGAAGATGATCACCACCACCAGGCACATCGACAGGATCGGTGCCAGTTCGAACTTCGGCATGCCGAAATGCAGCGGGGTGACGAACTGAACCCACGGCGCGTTGGCCATGCCGCTCAGGTCGACCATGCCGATGGCGCCGCAGAGCACGTAGCCCAGGCACATGCCGATCAGCACGGAAATGTTGACCCAGAAACCGCGCATGAAGCGGTGGATCAACAGAATGGTGGCCAGCACCAGTGCGGCGATGGCCAGGTAAATCGGTGAACCGAATTGAGCAGCGCCAGCGCCGCCGCCGGCCCAGTTCACGGCCACGGGGAACAGCGACAAACCGATCGAGGTGATGACCGTGCCGGTCACCAGAGGCGGGAAGAAGCGTACGACCTTGGACATGAACGGCGCGATGATCATGCCGAAGAACCCGGCGGCGATGGTGGCGCCGAAGATTCCCTGCAGACCGATGCCGGGCATGCCGGCCATGGCGACCATGCTGCCGACGGCGGCGAAACTGGCGCCCATCATTACCGGCATGCGAATGCCCATCGGGCCGATGCCCAGAGATTGCACGATGGTGGCGATGCCAGCGACCAGCAGGTCGGCGTCGATCAGGAAGGCGATTTCTTCACGACTCAGGCCAGCGGCCTGTCCAATGATCAGCGGTACCGCGATGGCGCCGCCGTACATCAGCAGTACATGTTGCAAACCGACCAGGATCAGTTGCAAAAGGGGCAAACGCTGAATGGCGGGTGCGTCGGGGATGCGCGCTTTGGACAGCTCGGACATGCAACACCTCGGATCTTTTTTATTCTTGTGATTAACAGCTGCCGGGTTGCTCACAGCTGTTTCTTTGCATCAGGTAAGCCGCGTTGCGGCTAATCGCTGGCAAGCCAGCTCCCACACAGGCAGTGCAAAACCCTGTGGGAGCTGGCTTGCCAGCGATGCTTTTACTGCTTAGTTGGTCTGGGCTCCCTGGGCGATCCATGCACCGATCAGGTCACGTTCCTGCTGGGTCATCTGTGTGATGTTGCCCAGTGGCATGATCTGCGTGGTGATGGCTTGCGCCTGGATCCGTGCCGCGTTCTGGCGGATCTGCTCGGGGGTGTCGAACATCACGCCGGCCGGTGCAGCGCTGAACAGCGGGCTGGTCGGTTTGGCCGAGTGACAGACCGCGCAGCGTTCCTGGATCACGTTGTGCACCTTGTCGAACGCAGGACCGGCGTTGGACGCCTGAGCCGGAGCGGCGGCCGGTGCAGCAGGGGCGGCCGGTTGTGCAGCTTCAGCCGGTTTCGCGCCACCACCCAGCGCCGTTTCCGGCAGTGGCTGGTACTCGATTTTCGCAGGCGCCTTGGCCACGTCTGGAGCGGTCGACATCGGCGCAGGGCCGGTGACGTACGCCAGACTGATCATGCCCACCGCTGCCACAGGCAGGGTCCAGGCAAACTTGTGGCTGTCGTGACGGGTGTTGAAGTAGTGACGCACCAACACCGCCAACACTGCGATCCCGGCCAGGATCAGCCAGTTGTACTGGCTGCCGTAAGTGCTCGGGAAGTGGTTGCTGATCATGATGAACAGCACTGGCAGGGTGAAGTAGTTGTTGTGACGCGAACGCAGCAGGCCTTTGGCCGGCAGGGCCGGATCCGGCGTGCGGTTCTCGGCGATCGCGGCGACCAGTGCGCGCTGGGCCGGCATGATGATGCGGAACACGTTGCCGACCATGATGGTGCCGATGATCGCGCCGACGTGCAGGTACGCACCACGACCGCTGAACACCTTGCTGAAGCCAAACGCCGCGCCGATGATCAGCACGAACAGGATGAAGCCGAGCAGGGCAGGTTTTTTGCCCAGAGGCGAATCGCAGAGGAAGTCGTAGATGAACCAGCCGGCGATCAGCGAACCGATGCCGATGGCCACGCCTTCAGGGCCGGTCAGGCCGCTGCCGGGTGCCACGAGGTAAAGCACGGGGTTGGAGTAGAACACCACGCACAGCAGCGCGATCCCCGACATCCAGGTGAAATAGGCTTCCCATTTGAACCAGTGCAGGTTCTCCGGCATCGACGGAGGGGCCAGTTTGTATTTTTCCAGGTGATAGATGCCGCCGCCGTGGATCGCCCACAGATCACCGGCAAGACCGGTTTTCGGGTTGACGCGGTTGAGGTTGTTCTCCAGCCAGACGAAGTAGAACGACGCGCCGATCCAGGCCACGCCAGTGATCATGTGAACCCAGCGCACGCTCAGGTTCAGCCATTCCAACAGATGTGCTTCCACAGTCTTTACCTCTCGCCCGTCACTCTTGTTGTCGAGTGATCGGACCTTCTCTTATTGGTGGGGGGCGAGGATCAAACGCTCATCCTCTTTGAAAAAATGCTCATCGCAGTTATTGCCTGTGCCACTGCGATCAACCACCAGGAAGTCATCCCGCTTTTCGATCGTCAGCACCGGGTGGTGCCAGACGCCGCGATGGTAATTGATGCCCTGCCTGCCGTTGGTGACGAAGGCGCGGACCAAGCCTGATACAGGTTCATCGCCAAGTGGCGCGACCACGATCAGAAAGGGGTTGCCGAGCAGCGGAATGAAAGCCTGGCTGCCCAGCGGATGGCGTTCCAGCATGCTGACGGTCAGCGGCATGTCCTGCGCGTCGGCGCGGAAGATGCTGATGATCGCGTTGTCCTCAGGCGTCGCGGTTTCGACCGTCGCCAGTTTGTGGAAGCGCATGGTCGAACCGTTGTTGATCATGAAGTGATCGCTGCCGTCGGTTTCGATCACGTCACCGAAAGGGGCGAAGGCTTCTTTGGTCAGCGGTTCAATCGTCAGTGTGCGCATGCTGTTCTTCTTAATCTCTTGAAAATTGATCGTTCCCACGCTCTGCGTGGGAACGCTGCCATGGACGCTCCGCGTCCACTGTGACGCGGAGCGTCACGGTATGCATTCCCACGCAGACGGTTCGACGCCTCGACGTGGGAACGATCGGGTGTTACTTCGCGACCTTGCCCAAAACGCGCAGGCGGCTCACACCACCGTCCGGGAACACGTTCAGACGGATGTGAGTGATCGGGCCCAGCGCCTTGATCTGCTCGACGAAGGTGTGTTCGGCGTGCATTTCCAGCTTCTGGCTTGGCAGCAGTTCGCGCCAGAACAGCGACTGGGTTTCGATCTGGCTGTCGGTGCCGCCCTTGACGAACGCGCCCTGGATCGAGCAGGTGTCCGGGTAGTTGCCCTTGAAGTGCAGGGTGTCGACGATGATTTTTTCGATCTCGCCCGGGTGGCCCAGCGCGACGATCACCCAGTCATTGCCCGGGGTGCGACGACGTGCGGTTTCCCAGCCGTCGCCCATGTTGATGCCACGGCCCGGGTTGAGAATGTTGCTCATGCGGCCGAAGTGTTCGTCGGAGCAGGCGAGGGCGCGGCCACCGTTGAGGGCTGCTGCCAGGTCCACTTGCTCGTTGTCGCCAACCGCCGACCAGTCGCGGAACGGAATGCCGTACACGCGCAGACGGGCCACGCCGCCATCCGGGTAGATGTTGAAGCGCAGGTGGCTGAACGCCTTGTCGTTGCTGATTTCGTGGTAGTGGTGGCTGTTGCCCTGCAGCTCGACGGCCGACAGCACTTCAGTCCACTGGGTGTTTTCGTCCGGCTCGCCCGACGCCAGGAAGCAGGCTTCCAGCGAGGCCGATGGCGGGAAGTTGCCGGTGAAGAATGAAGTGTCGATGTCCACGCCTTTGATCGAACCCGGTACGCCCAGGCGGATCACCGCGCTGTCGTAGCCTTCGAAGCGCTTGCGGCGCGATTCCCAGCCGTCCATCCACTTGCCGTTGTCATCGAACACGCCCTCCTTCCACACGGCCGGGGTCGGCTGAAACAGACGATTGGCGTCTGCGAACCAGTCATCGGTGACCGAGATGATTTTGGTGCCCAGACGGGCATCGGCCAGGTTGACGAACTTCTCGAAAGGTACGGCGTAAGCTTTCATTCTTCTTGTCTGCCTTTAAATAAGTGGCTTGGGATGCTTGCAGGGCCCTGGGAAACACAAGCGTTCTAGAGGCTTCTCGGGCCAGGCTCGCTAGAGAGTCAGTAATCGGAACAGGGCGATCTTGTTGATCTCCGCCAGCGCACATTTGAACTCGGTGTCGACCGGGTTGTGAATGCGCGTTTCGAACGCCGCGAGGATCTGATGCCGGTTGCTGCCTTTTACCGCCATGATGAAGGGAAACTTGAACTTGGCTTTGTAGGCGTCGTTCAGCTCGGTGAAGCGCTGGAACTCTTCGGCCGTGCATTGGTGAATACCGGCGCCAGCCTGTTCATTGGTGCTGGCTTCGGTCAACTCGCCCTGGACGGCAGCTTTGCCGGCCAGGTCCGGGTGAGCGTTGATCAGTGCCAGCTGACTGGCGTGATCGGCGCTCAACAGGATGTCGCTCATGCGCTGGTGCAGGGTTTCGATCTGGTCGATCGATGCGTCCTGGCCCAGGTCGAAGGCCTTCTCGGCCACCCATGGCGAATGTTCGTAGATGTCGGCGAAGGCTTTGACGAAGGCGTCGCGGCTCAGGGTCGATGGTTTCAGGGTTTGAAAGGTGCTCATTTGGCAGCCCCTTGGTACGGGTGGGTTTCGTGCCAGTGACGCGCGATGTCGACGCGGCGGCTGAACCACACCTGTTCATGACTTTTAGCGTATTCGATAAAGCGCTTGAGCGAAGCCAGACGCGCCGGACGGCCCACCAGACGGCAGTGCAGACCGATCGACAGCATCTTCGGTGCTTCGGCGCCTTCGGCATAAAGCACGTCGAACGCATCTTTGAGGTATTCGAAGAAATCGTCGCCCTTGTTGAAACCCTGGACCTGGGTGAAACGCATGTCGTTGGTGTCCAGGGTGTACGGGATCACCAGGTGCGGCTTGCCGGTCGGGTTGTTCGGTTCCCAGTAGGGCAGGTCGTCGTCATAGGTGTCGCAGTCGTAGAGGAAACCGCCTTCTTCCATCACCAGGCGACGGGTGTTCGGGCCAGTGCGACCGGTGTACCAGCCCAGTGGGCGCTCGCCGGTGAGTTCGGTGAGGATGCGGATCGCTTCGAGCATGTGCTCGCGTTCCTGCGCTTCGTCCATGTACTGGTAGTCGATCCAGCGGTAGCCGTGGCTGCAGATCTCGTGACCGGCCTCGACCATCGCGCGGATCACGTCCGGGTGACGCTGGGCGGCCATGGCCACGGCGAAGATGGTCAGCGGAATGTCGAATTCCTTGAACAGTTTCAGGATCCGCCAGACGCCGGCACGGCTGCCATACTCGTAAAGCGATTCCATGCTCATGTTGCGCGCGCCTTGCAGAGGCTGAGCAGCAACCATCTCGGACAGGAAGGCTTCGGATTCTTTGTCGCCATGCAGAATGTTGCGCTCGCCGCCTTCTTCGTAATTGAGTACGAACGACAGGGCGATCCGGGCATTGCCCGGCCAGTGTGGGTGAGGAGGGTTACTGCCGTAACCGATCAGGTCGCGTGGGTAGTCAGCGCTCACTGCAGTCTTCCTTCTTATTCGTTGACAGATTGTGTGGCGCCCTGAAGTTTGAATGGCAGGCTGGCGTCACAGCGATGGGCTGATTGTATACAACTTTATTCTCAATTTGTAAGCCTGAATTTTCGCATTTTTCACCGGCTGTCATCTTTTGCTGTTAATGGCGTGAACCTGCAAGAAACCTGCCTGACCAGTCAGCTAATGGATTGGGGGTTCAATGAATGCGAGGTTATGGGGCAAATCACCGGGAAATCGAAGGATGGCGGGGGTAGCAGCAAAAATGTCGTTTTTATTGTGTACAATTTTTTTGAAAAGTGTCTTAATCAATCGCTCGCCGCAGCTTTTCGTGCTCCGAAACGGTGCGGTCTCCTTTTCAACTGACTTCGGGAGGCGCGAGGTCTGACTGCTCCACGCAGGCAGGCGCGCAGAATCAATGGGACGTTTGACAACACACGTTTTGGACGCTGCACACGGTTGCCCGGGCAGCTCGATCAAGGTCGAGTTGTACCGCGTTGAAGGTTCGCACCTGGAATTGGTCGCCAGTGCGCTTACCAACAGCGATGGCCGGGTCGATGCGCCGCTGCTGCAAGGCGATGACTATCGTACCGGTGTCTATCAGGTTCAGTTCCACGCCGGCGATTACTACCGAGCCCGTGGCGTCCAGTTGCCGGAGCCGGCATTCCTGGACGTGGTCGTGCTGCGGTTCGGCATCTCTGCCGAACAGGATCACTACCACGTACCGTTGCTGATCTCGCCTTACAGCTATTCCACCTATCGGGGCAGCTGACCCCCAAGCAGCTGCCCCTACCGGGAAGCGACTGCGCATATAGCTTCTTTGGTCTTTCGCCCGCTCACACTGCGGGCTTTTTTTCGTCTGTCATTCAGCAATCTGCGATCACAGCCGTGGGTGCCCGTCGCGCACGATAAACACTGTGTCGTCAGCGTTTGCAAGCGTCTGCGGGCCGCCCCTGAGCCAGACGACTTTGTTTCTGGCATTTGCTGCGATCACCGCTGCCGCCGCCGGTGCGCCCACCTGAATATGCAGGCGCAAGCTGGCGCTGTTCTGATCGACATTCAGAGTCTGGTTGATCTTGCGGCCCCGGATGCGATGCAGGCTGATGAAGAATACATAGTCATGCCCGGTGCGCTTGAACACCAATGCCGGATACGAGTTGGAAGGGCTAGGATCGAACACGGCGTAACCGTTACGGGTCAGCAGCGTCGCCATGAAGCGTTTGAGATCCACCGCCGATTGGGTATTGGTCGAATACAGCCATTCCTGGCGAAACAGCGCCGGATCGAAATCCAGTCGATGCAGCGGACCACCCGATTCCGGCGTCGGTAGTTCGATCACACGGATCGTTCCAGCGCCCGACGTTGGCAGGATCGGCAACATCAGCAACGGATCCGCCAATTGCGGGCGTGGAGTGTCGTTTCCGGTTTCCCAGTCGTTGAAGGTTTGTCGCAGCAAGGTCAGTCCCGAACCGGTGGCGGTATTGGTTCCGTTTGCCAGCACAAACTGGTGAAACGCGACATTCTCCTGCGAGCTCGCGGACAACTCGGGAAAGTATCGAGCGACGTAATTCGTCAATGGACGATCGAATGGCAACGTCGGATCGATTTGCCAATGATGGGCAGGCGGAACCTGAATGGCGCCTCGCGGCTGTTGCTGCGGGTCCAGTCGGAGTGTGCGCTCCAGCAGGTCGAAGTCGTAGATCAGGTGACTCGGGTTCTTGATATAGACGATCGGATCTCTCGCATCGCCTGGCGGAATGACTTTGTACTGGATACCGTCGACGCGAATGTCACCCGGGGTGGCATGTTGCGGGTCGATGCCCCAATCGCTCCACGGCGTCTCTTCCAGGCGAGAGCGTTTTGACGGTACGGCTGACGGTTCATCATCCGGCAATCGGTGGCGTGTGATGGTCAGCCTGGAAGTATCTGGCGCGGTTTCCACGGGAACCGGGCGCCACATCAGCGTCCCTTCAACCCGCTCCAGCAACGGACCGGACGCGAAGAATTCGTTCGATAAACGAGCTCTTACTCCATCCTGTGCATCGGGGTCGATCAGCACGGTGCCACCCTCGACAAGATCGACATAGGCATAGCGTCCGGCGGAACGAATGCCGCTCGGCAAGTCGGGAGGCGGCAACCTGTTGACCAGCCCGGGTGCAAGAAAATAACTGCCGATCGGCCTTTGCGCGGTGCTGGCCCTGACCTGTGTCTCGGCAGGAAGATCGTAGATTTCGATCATCTGACGGCGAGTCACGGGCGGCGCAGGCAATTGCCAGGCCGGATGCGTGAGGGTTGGGTCGATCAAGGTGTCGGGCGTCAGGCGTGGGGGGACTGGAATGTCCGGCGTGGTGTCTCGCACGACAGGCGTGGAGTCCGGTGTATCCGTTTTCGGTCGGGTGGGGCGTTTGGGGCTCATTGATGATCAGCCTTCGCGAAGAATGAAGAGGGTGGGTTGGTCCGGACTCGGTCGTTGAATGCCGCCCACCAGATAGTTGATTTTGTCTTGTGCCAGCAGGGTGTTCAGCCGTTGCCGTCCGGTTTCGTCGAGTGTCATCAGCGCTGCCGAGCTGGTCAGTTCGGAACCCGGTCGGGTGTATCGGGGGATGAAGTCGGAGGAAACGAGCGGGAGCTTCAGTACGAAAAGCGAGTCCAGTCCTTCCCGACGGAAAACCAGCGAGTTTTCCAGCAGCAGGGGATCTGGCGGACTGACCGTGTAGCCGCTCTTGACCAGAATTTTGTAGAAGAGCTTTTGCAAGCTCGCAGCCCCCGGTTCAGCCGTATATTCATTCCATTGCTGCGAAAATTTCTGCGGATCAATATCGACTCGCTGCAGGCTCGGCCCGCTTGTCGGGGGCAGTACGATCCCTCTCCCGAAAGTGCCGTCATCGATGATGGGCTGGATCGGCAGCAACATCAGCGGATCTGCGAGCTGTCGGTGGGCAGGGATGGTCCTGTTTTCCCAGTAACGGAACGTCTGGCTCAGTGCCTGCAATCCCTCACCATTGATCACTTCGGCGCCACGTGACGCGCTGAACATGGCCTTGGCCACGGCCCTGGCGGATTGCCCGGACAAGTACTCGAAGGTATCGGCGACGTATTGCGTCAGCGGTTTTTCGAATGGCAGGTGATCGTCTGCAACGACCCACCGGTTGTCCGGGGCACGGGCTGCCCAGCGCGGTTGCAGCGTGCGATTGTCTACGAGCATCTGTTCGAAAGCTTCGAAGCGTTCCGGGTTGAAGCGCGGGTGCTTGATGCAGACGATGGGAGTATTGGAGCGAACGATCTGCGACACGATCGGGTAGTGCAGCCCATCTACTTCAACCGATTGACCGCTGGTGGGTTTTGACGGTTGACCCCAGCTTCGCCATGGCTTGCTGGACAGGTCCAGTGGTTGCTGGATGGTTGTCGAAGCCTTGTCGGCGAACGGGTCCGGATCGGTCGACGCGTCATCCTCATTCAGTCGCGGGCGTTTGCTCGGACCGGCTTGCTCGTCCGGCTCGTCGACATGCGGGCGACGTGCCGCGATGGCTTGGCGTTTTTGCCACAGATTCGTGCCATGGATCCGCTCGACTTGAAAACCGGATGGCGTCAACTCGCTGGCCGAGGTCAGTTGATAGCGGCCGTCAGGGTGTTGATGAACCATGGCAGTGCCTTCGCGCATGTCGACATAGGTTCGTTCACGACCGTCACGGCGAATGCCTTGCGGTGAGTCTGCTGCCGGGGTCAGCCTGAGGGCCAGATGAACGGGAATGAACACGGGTGATGTCGGCCTCGCCGAGGCGTCAGGTGCAATGACTGACCCGTGTGGATGCTGGCGGGTCAGCATCTCGCTGACCTCGACCGAGGGCTGTTTGCCCCCGCCATGGTCTGCCGTGTGTTGCGATGAATGTCCGGCGAACGTCAGCTCGACGGTTGGCAAATGCGTGCCGGGGCGAATGTTCGAAACGTGATCGACATTGACAAGAGGCGTGTCTGTCAAGGACCTGGGAGGCGACGAACTCGCGGGAGGAATCTGCTTGGGTGGCTTGGCCATTTGAAGTGCTCCGATGTACGACTGATTCAGCGGTGTAAAGCCATGGAGTGGTGCTGGCTAAAGGGGGCTGAATGATCGTCAAAGCAGGCTTCTGGCGTGTGGTACATATATCAATTGGCGCAAGCGACTGATGCAAAGCGTTTCCAGCGGAGTCCGTGACTCCCGAGGGCGTCAGTTGTAGTGCGATTGTCCGGATAAAAGCCAGGCGAGGTGTTTCGCCTGTTCCAGTTTTGCCGGGTAATCCAGCGAGAGATCGCCCATCAGCCTGACGCATTGATCGCGCAAGGCTCTCAAAGCTTGCTCGCCAAGTGGAGGAGAGTAAGCGAGACCGATCTGTGCCACTTCTTCGAACAGTTTCAGTTGGTGGGTGCAGTGGTTGGTTGTCTGCAGATCCTGGCGGTCAATGGTGCGGGACTTGTCTGTGTCGAGCATCCATTTGCGCTGTGTCAGGTGATACCGCAGTGCACCGAGGCTGCCATCTTTCATGACCATGTTGCGTACAAGTATGTGGTCTTCCGGATGTTGCTTCAGCCCGGCAGGCAAGGGAGTCGAAACGTCGGTTGCCGGTACCAGGAACCGTGCGTCTATCGCTTCGATATAGACCGCCTCGAAAATCAGATCGACCGCCCAGACAATGCCCTGCGCGGTTATCACGCGAACCTGGTCGATCAGGTCGCCCGTGTTCTGGTATTGCGGCAGATAGATGATCGTCTGGCCGATCTGCAACTGGTTGTCGATGAGCCTGATCTCCACCTCGCCCAGGCTGGAGGCGTCGAATTCCCAGGTCGAGGAAAAGGCCAGTTGCTGGCTCGCGGTCGCCAATGCGCCTGGCGTGGAAATGCGCAACGACATGCCGGGGTTGAGGTGGACGAGGTACTTCGAACCTTCACCGGTGAGGCTTTCCACGGCAGTCTGTTGCGCAGCCGGTTTGAGCATGACGCACTTCTCCCCGCTACCTAGCGCATGTGTCTGGTTGTCGAGCGGTTGCAGGTATTGATGCGTTCCCGCTCTGGGGGAAAGTGGCAGAGGCACGTTGCTGGTCCAATGCATCGGGCCGCTTATTTCAAACGTGTCGTTCAAAAAATGACTTTCGGTGACAGGGGGTTGGATAAGTCGATAAGACGCGCCGTCGTTCATGATCAGAATGAACGAGTGGTTGGTTGCCAGCTCGGGGGCCTTCAACCGGGGCTTGAGATCGCGCATGCCGGACACGGTCGAAGAGGCAAGATTTTTGATCGATAGCTGTTTGCTGCCGAAATGCAGGGTCAGCCCGCATTCCTTGTACATGATGTAGTTGAAATGAGTTCCGCGCATGAGGTCGGCGTTGTAATAAGCCTCGACGTGAGTCAGTTCTGTGCTGGCACAATCGATGTGCAGCGTAGTGACCCCTGTATTACCGGGCGTTGTTACCTGGAAAACCGTCTGGATATTGTTGCGTGACAGCCAGTAGCTCGAACTTCTGTCGTTGGGGACGGTGAGCTGCTTATCAAACACAATGACCGGAAGCTGGCGTGTTCCCTGTCGCAGGATCACCACTTCCACATCGACCGCTAGCGGCGTTTCTATGCTGGCTGGAAGTTCCGGCACGAGATGAAATCCATCTTTGCTGATGAAGGTCAGTTTTCCATTCTGTAGCAATCGTTTGTCCCCGGTTTGCTGGTAGACATTCTTGATCCGGACAATTTTCTTGCTGGTATCGTCGAATTCGAATCCTGACGTGATGACCAGTTCCCGTTTTTCAATCTTCCAGCTTTCGATCAGCTCGCAGGGCCAGTCCAGCGCAATGATGCTTTCATCTGCGCCGTCTTCAATAATCGATACCATGCCGGGGACGTGAGCGATTGCGTAGGCATCCTTGCCTTTGCCGCCATTGGCCGATACGTAACTGCCGAGTAAATAAATCTGGTCCTCGCCGGGGCCTGCATCAATCTCGTCGCGACCACGGGACTTGATGATGTTCGGACCGTCACTACCGATGACTTCATTGGTTGCACCGGCCAGCGTCTCGACGTTTTCGATACTTCGCAGATGACTGTGCAGCCTGTAGGCCTGCTCTTTTGGAGTGAGCGGCTTGACCAGCAGCGACATCTCGCCCTTATGCAAATCAACTCGGAATCCGTAACGATCGTCGTTGGTTTGCGGAAAGTGCCCCGCCAGTTTCAGCGTGTCGTTACCTGCATCACCTTGCAGTTCGGAGATCAGTGTTTCTTGCGTGCCGGTTTTCAGCAGGTCGGCAGCGCCCTCGAAGATGAACTCGTCGGCTTTCTCGCCACCGTTCAGGGATTTATGGCCGGCACCGTAATAGAGCCTGTTCGGTTTTTTCTTTACCCCCAGAATCGTGTCGTTACCGCCACCGATAAACCATAGGATGTCTTTGTCGTAGGCAGAAGTTCCAAACACTGCCCCGGGTGTGTCTTGGGTGACGCCTGCATGTGCGTCGATGTTGTCGTTGTTATCGCTGATTCGTGGACGCTTGATGGTTTTGTACTTCGGGTTTTCCGGGGTCCACTCATAAGTCGCGACCTGGAGTGATTCGACTTCCACCCGGAAACTGCCATTGATGATGGCTTCGGTCTGATCCTTGAGTGTTTCGTCCAGCAACTTGCGGGCGGTGGTTTGAAGTTGTTGTGAATGTCGGGCAGCCGATCTGGCAATGAGGTGACGATCTTCAATGCTTTCATCCGGGCTGATGCCCCAGAAAGCGAACCAGCCGGTACGCAGACGCTCTTCGGTGGTCAGCGTGATGTAATCGTCAATGTCATCGACTACATTGATTGCCGCCCAGACTCGCGATCCCGCGACCAGCAGCAAACCCGCGATCAGCCCGATCGGGCCGGCCGAGGAAAATCCGGCCAGGGCCGCGGCGCCGAGCAGCACGGTAATGGTCGCGCTGGTGACGCTCAGCCCGGCATTCACATAATTATTGATCGACTCTTTCCCGGTTGTCCTGGCTGCCGCTTTGAAACCATCCACTGCAGAAATGACATCGAACGGCAGCGTCAGGGCACCTCCGATCAAGCCACCGCCGCGACCCAACTTGAGGGCGAAACTGGTTTTGGCAAATCCCTTGTAGGCACTCTCGCTGGCTTTGAGCATTTGTGTGGCTTTGCGGGCGACGGCCAGATCGATCGCTATCGAAGCGACATCGGCGGTGAACGCCGAGCTGTTGAACACAATGCCATACGAATCCTTGTCTCTGATCGCATCCTGCAGACCGCGAAGACCACTGTAGATACCGAACGCCTGAAGTCCGATACCGGTGCTGGCCATGGTTCGGCTGCTTGAGCGTTTGACCCAGTTGGGAAGTGGCTCCTCGATATGGGCATGGCGGATATTGAGTCTCTGCGCCGAGTTCAGAAGTTGTTTCAGCTTGGCCTGATAAGCACCTGGATCGGTTTGAGTATCGAGTGGATCAATCAACAAGGGAGGTGCCGTGAGAGGGCGTCGGCTGGCCATTTCGAAGAGCAGGGCCGGCAGTAAATAGTCGTCTGCGCCGGTCGTTGTTTTCATCCGCGCTTCAATGGCGACCGGGTCAAATTGCAGGGCGTTGATAAAGCGCTTTCCTGGGGTACGGAAAAACGTGTTCTTGCCATCCAGGGGTTGCCCGTCGACCGTTGCGCCCAATGTGTCCAGCGCTCTGCGGCTAATGGAGTATTCGCCTATCTGCAGCGGGCCGAAGACTTGGTCCACGGTTTTAAGCTGCGCTCTTTTGTTTTTGAGCGCAGGAGAGGGCGGGCGGGAATTGTCGTCGTCATAGTCGATCGTTGAAAGTTGCCGTTCATTGGCGACAAGTTGCATGTCGGCAATGTCTGCGTCGTTATATTCGATCGAGGACGGGTGAATAAGCGTGGCCATTTGAACATCCTTGTTCTGAGATGAGGTTGTGCTGCGCCGTCATCTTAGGAAAAGGGTTCAAACGAAGTACATCGGCGGGGTGTTGCGGTGTGTTGCGTTTTGGAAGCGGAAGTTGCTGCCAGTTTCGATGCAGGACGTGAGTGTCGAAACTGGCAGTCAGATTCAAATCATCTGAGACTCAGAACATTGTCTGCAAGTATCAGTGCCCGCTGAGCAGCGATGCGGCACCGGCACCGCCGAACAATCCGGCGCTGATGCGGTTGAACCAGCTCTGGCCCTTGCCACTGCGCAGGTAACGCGCTGCACCATGGGCACCGAGGCCGTAGGTCAATTTGCACAGCAGATCGAGCAGCGTCCAGGTGGCGATCATCACCAGCAGTTGCGGCAGGAACGGTTGCTCGGCGCTGAGGAATTGCGGCAGAAACGCGGCGAAAAACAAAATGTCTTTAGGATTGCTGGCGCCAAGCACGAAGGCCCGGCTGAACAATGCGCGGAACTTAGGAACCGGTGCGGCCTGAGGCACTTCGGCCCCCACCGACGGCTGGCGCGATTGCTGCCAGCTCTGCCAGGCGAGGTAGAACAGGTAAATCGCGCCGACGATCTTCAGGGCGCTGAACAGTTTTTCGGACGCCAGCAGCAGGGCGCCCAGCCCCAGCGCCGAGGCACTGAGCAGGCAGATCGAGGCGAACACGCCACCGAGAAACGCCGGGTACGAACGGCGCAGACCGTAATTCAGACTGTTGCTGATCATCAGCAACGACAGTGGCCCCGGAATCAGGATCACCACCAGCGCAGCGCCGCTGAACAGCAGCCAGGTTTCCAGACTCATCACTTGCTCCTTTTTATCGTTATCAAGAATGTGCAAAAGCCCCACCCGGTGGGGTGAGGCTGTTTTGAAGCGTGAACCGCGTAGCGCTTACAGGAAGATGAACTTGGCGATGAAGATCGCGCAGAGCACCCACAGGCTGACGGAAATCTCTTTGTATTTACCGGTGCCGGCCTTCAGCGCGACATAGGTAATGAAGCCCAGCGCGATACCGTCGGCGACCGAGAAGGTCAGCGGCATCATGATCGCGGTGACGATCGCCGGAATGCTGTCGGTCGCTTCGTCCCATTCGATGTGCGCCATGCCGCCCATCATCAGCATCGCTACGTAAATCAGCGCGCCGGCGGTGGCATAGGCGGGAATCATGCCGGCCAGCGGTGCAAAGAACATCGCGGCTATAAATAGCACACCCACGGTGACTGCGGTAAGACCAGTCCGACCACCAGCCGCTACACCGGCGGCACTTTCCACGTAACTGGTGACCGGCGGAACGCCGACCACTGCGCCGAAAACGCTGGAGGCGGAGTCGGCTTTCATGGCGCGGGACAGGTTTTCGATGCGGCCGTCAGCGTTCACCAGGTTGGCGCGTTGGGCGACGCCCATCAGGGTGCCGGCGGTGTCGAACATGTGCACGAAGAGGAAGGCCAGCACCACGCTGATCATGCTGACGTTGAACACGCCGGCGACGTTCATGGCCATGAAGGTCGGCGCCAGGCTTGGCGGGGCGGACATGATGCCCTCGTAGTGCACCAGACCAATCCCCCAGCCGGCCAGGGTCACGGTGATGATGCTGATGAGGATCGCGCCGAACACTTTGTGATAGCTGAGGATCGCGATCATCAGGAAGCAGATGGCGGCAAGCAGCGGACCGGGTTCACGCAGCGAGCCGAGCTTGATCAGGGTGGCCGGACTATCGACGACGATGCCGGCGGTTTTGAGGCCGATCAGCCCGAGGAACAGACCCACACCGGCGCCCATCGCATAGCGCAGGCTCACCGGAATGCTGTTGAGCAGCCATTCGCGAATCCGCGAAAAGGTCAGGATCATGAATAGCACGCCCGAGACGAACACCGCACCGAGGGCCGTTTCCCAGTTGTAGCCCATGGTGCCGACCACGGTGTAGGTGAAAAACGCGTTGAGGCCCATGCCCGGCGCCAGGCCTACCGGCCAGTTGGCGTAAAGGCCCATCAGCAGGCAGCCCAGCGCGGCGGCGATACAGGTAGCGACGAAGGCTGCACCGTGATCGATCCCGGCATCGGCCATGATGTTCGGGTTGACGAAAATGATGTAAGCCATGGTGATGAAGGTTGTCAGACCGGCAATCAGCTCGGTCTTCACCGTGGTGCCATGCAAGCTGAGTTTAAAGATGCGCTCCAGCAGGCCATTGCGTAACGGCGGCGAGAGTTCCAGCGTCGATGCTTCGGATTTGCGGCTTTCCACAGCGAGTACTCCTCAAGAGTTTTATTGTTATTTCCAGGACCGGACCCATGAGGGGTGGCAGCGGCCCTTTGAGGCATACGCGAATTTGTTGACCATGCGGTCAGGAACTCGCACGCTGTGGATTATGCTTTTGTGTACAAATAAAGCAAATATTGTTTTTGGTTTTGTAGACGAAAAGACTGGTGATCGAGCTATATCACTCGGTTGGGCGGTTGGTTCCCAGCGCCAGATTCACCGCCAGCCAGCCGTTGACCGCCGTCTCGCCGGCTTCGGCAAAGACGCGCTCGAGCAATTTCACCTGCTCGCGGCGCAATGCCTGTTCAAATTTCGCACCTTCAACGGTCAGCTCCAGCAGGCGTTTGCGCTTGTCAGTCTCGGACGCCACGCTGTCCACCAAGTGCATTTCCTGCAATTGCCGCAGCGGCATGTTCAGCGCCTGCTTGCTGACACCGAGCAACGCGAGCAATTCCTTGACGCTCAGGTTCGGGTAGCGGGCGATGAAAAACACGATGCGTTGATGCACTCGGGATAGGCCACGACGCTCGAGCATTTCGTCGGCCTTGGCAGTGAACGCCTGGTAACCGAAGAAAAACGCTTCCATGGCTTGTTGCTGGCTGGCGCAATTTTTAAGGTCAAGCATATTGACGTTTCCAGAGAGGGTGTCGTAATTTCAGTCAACAAGTTTGACTCATTTTTCCCATGCCTCGCTAGCGGTGACTTCCATGGCTTTTTCCGAACGTGTCTCGCGCCTCAAAAGTTCTCTGATCCGTGAAATCCTTGCCGCGGCTCAGCGCCCGGAGGTCATGTCATTCGCCGGTGGTTTACCGGCCGAAGCGATGCTGCCGAAAGTTGAATGGGCTGAGATGCCGCTGTCTCTCGGCCAGTACGGCATGAGTGAAGGCGAGCCAGCACTGCGCGAAGCGCTGGCGGCAGAGGCGAGGGCGCTGGGTTTGCCGTGTGAGGCGAGTCAGGTGCTGGTGGTCAGTGGCTCCCAGCAAACCCTCGATCTGGCGGCCAAGCTGTACATCGACAAGGGCACCGAAATCCTGCTCGAAGCGCCGACCTATCTGGCGGCCTTGCAGATTTTCCAACTGTTCGGCGCCGATTGCCTGACCGTGCCGCTGGAGGCTGACGGGCCGAATCTTGCGCAGTTGCGTCAACGCCTGGAACAGCATCGCCCGGCGTTCATCTATTTGATTCCGACCTTCCAGAACCCGTCCGCCGTGCGCTACAGCGAAGCCAAGCGCGAAGCCGTTGCGGCATTGCTCGACGAATTCGGCGTGACCCTGATCGAAGATGAGCCTTATCGCGAGCTGACCTTCGACGGCGGCAGTGCCCAGCCGATTGCCGGACGCCTGAAAAAATCCAGCTGGATCTACACCGGCACCGTGTCGAAAACCCTGCTGCCAGGTCTGCGCGTCGGCTATCTGATCGCCAGCCCGGATCTGTTTCCGCATCTGCTCAAGCTCAAACAATCGGCGGATCTGCACACCAACCGCATTGGTCAGTGGCAGGCGTTGCAGTGGATCGGCAGTGAGAAATATCAGCAGCACTTGAGTGAATTGCGTGGCTTCTACCGTCAGCGTCGCGATGCATTTCAATCAGCGCTGGAAACTCACTTCGGCGATCTGGCGGACTGGAACACACCCCAGGGCGGGCTGTTTTTCTGGCTGACCCTGAAGCAACCGCTGGACACCCGCACCTTGCTGAACACCGCGCTGGCCAATGATGTGGCGTTCATGCCGGGCGAACCGTTCTTCCCCGAGCCGGATCGCAACCCCGGCCATCTTCGCCTGAACTTCAGCCACATCGATCCGGCACGACTCGATGAAGGGCTCAAGCGTCTGGCGGCGGTGGTGCGCCAGGCACAGGCCGCGCAGGCGGCATGAAAAAACCGGCCATCAGGCCGGTTTTTTTGGATCAGACTGCGGCGAACCGCTTGTTCAGATATTCGATGATCGTGTTGGACTCATACATCCAGGTGGTCTGGCCGTTCTCTTCGATGCGCAGGCACGGCACCTTGATCTTGCCGCCCTGTTCCAGCAGGGTCTGGCGATCCTGCTCGTTGTTTTTCGCATCCTTCAGGGCCACCGGAACGTTCAGGCGACGCAGGCTGCGGCGGGTCTTCACGCAGAACGGGCAGGCGTGGAACTGATACAGGGTCAGGTCTCTGGCGGCGGCATCAACCTGAGCCTGGGCAGCGGCGGGGCGCTGCTTCTTGCCCGGGCGGGTGAGGAAATCAACGAAGATGATCAGTTGGCCGAGGCCGACACGAAGCGCTTTGACGAACACGTTACAAGCCTCACAGGGACATTGAAGAAGGCGCGCAGCTTACCCGATTTTTCACGGACGAAAAAAAACCGGCGATCAACGCCGGTTTTTTTGTGTCACGCATTACTTGATCAGGCTGAGAAACTCGCTGCGGGTCGCCGCGTTTTCACGGAACTCACCGAGCATCACCGAGGTGATCATCGACGAATTCTGTTTCTCGACACCGCGCATCATCATGCACATGTGCTTGGCCTCGATCACCACGGCCACGCCCAGCGCGCCGGTGACCTGCTGGACCGCATCGGCGATCTGGCGGCTGAGGTTTTCCTGGATCTGCAGGCGGCGGGCGTACATGTCGACGATCCGCGCGACCTTCGACAGGCCCAGCACTTTGCCGCTCGGGATGTACGCGACGTGGGCCTTGCCGATGAACGGCAGCAGGTGGTGTTCGCACAACGAGTAGAGCTCGATGTCCTTGACCAGCACCATTTCGCTGTTGTCGGAGCTGAACAGGGCACCGTTGGTGACCTCTTCGAGCGTCTGTTCATAACCGCGGCAGAGGTACTGCATGGCTTTGGCGGCACGCTTTGGCGTGTCGAGCAGGCCCTCGCGGGAGACGTCCTCGCCCAATTGGCCGAGAATCGCGGTGTAATTCTGTTCCAGGGACATGAAACTACCTGTGGGGATTTTCGCAAAGGGCAAGGGTACGGTGGCGGACACGACCCTGCAAGTTCGGTGTGACGGGATTATTCGTCGCGGCCTTCCATCATGGTGCGTTTGAGCATCACATACACGGCGCCGGCACCGCCATGTTTCGCCTGGCACGAGCAGAAACCGAGTACTTGCGCATGCTGGCGCAGCCAGGTGTTGACGTGGCTTTTGATCATCGGCCGCTTGCCGTCCAGACGCACGGCCTTGCCGTGGGTGACGCGCACGCAGCGGATTTCGAATCTGGTCGCTTCGGCGAGAAAGGCCCAAAGGGTTTCGCGGGCCTTTTCGACGCTCATGCCGTGCAGGTCGAGGCTGCCTTCAAACGGGATCTGCCCGATCTTGAGCTTGCGCATCTGGCTTTCCTGCACCCCGTCGCGGGCCCACATCAGCTCGTCTTCGGGACCGACGTCGATCACGAACTGATCGGACAGTCCGTCAACGGTAGGGGTGTCGGTGCGCACGGTGGCGGACTGGCGCAGCTTGGCGATCCGGTCACGGTCTGCCTTGGGTTTGCCGGTGTCGGCGCGGTCGTGCTTGATCGGCTTGACGCCTTGGATCGCACTTTTGAACAGGGAAAAATCGTCGTCTTGCATGTCAGCCTCCGCGAAGGGCGGCCAGTTTACCCAAACAGACACAAAACGGCCCGGCAAAAAGCCAGGCCGTCGATCAATCGTGTTTTTTCATCAGGTGCGGGGACATGTTCAATTCCCGCGATTGCCGTGCGCGACGCCGGCAACGACGCCACAGGGCCACACCGAAATACAGGAACAGCAGGCCGACCGCGAGAATGATCGCCGAGCCGAGCGGTGTTGCATTCAGATCGCCGAGCGCCGGCGGGCGCCCCAGCAGGCTGGCGGCCCCGGCCATCGCCAGCAGCACGCCGAACGTGGCCAGAATGGCCGCGATCGCCGCGCCGAATCGAAATCGCCAGTTGCTTTGGCCTTTGGGCCGCAAGCGGCGTGCGTCAAATCCATCGGATAACTTCATTCCGACCTTCCTCAATGGGTATCGGCCCTTCGACCGGGAGTTGACCGGGTTGTTCCTGAGGCTAGGGTAATTGAAGCAAATGCGAGATTTTTGCAGATGAGCGGCGGGCTGAGCCGCTCATTTACGGTCGATCAGATCAGGTCCTGAGTCAGCGCGAGGGTGGCGAAGTTGTCGGCCATGATCGCCATTTCCGCTTCCTGTACCTGTTCGGCGCTGAGTACGCGGCCCTTGAACGGCAGATCGCGGGTGGCGCAGGCGTCTTCGACCAGGGTGCAGCGGAAACCCAGGTTCTTCGCCGCGCGCACGGTGGTACTGACGCTGGAGTGGCTCATGAAACCGCAGACGATCAGGTCCAGCGAGCCGATGGTTTGCAGACGATCGTAGAGTTCGGTGCCGTGGAAGGCGCTCGGCAGCAGTTTGCCGATGATGGTTTCATCGCCCTGGGGTTCCAGGCCGGGGATGAACTCGCCGCGTTCGCCCTGCGGGTCGAACAGACCGCCGACGGTGCCGAGGTGGCGCACATGCACGATCGGTCGGCCGGCTGCGCGGGCGGCGGCAACCAGTTGTTTGATGTTCGCGACAGCCGCGTCCATGCCGCTCAGGGCCAGCGGGCCGCTGAGGTACTCTTTCTGGGCATCGATGATGACCACGGTGGCATGGCTCAACGTGGCCGCTGCGTAACCGCGACCGCTGAGTTGAAACATCGTTTTTGGAACGGACATTCTGGGGCTCCTTCGGGTGGGGCTTTTGCGACATTGTCCTCTGGCTGAGCGGTTCTGTGAATCGCTACCATCGTAGACACCGTCGTTGCTGGCCTGCAGCCTTGTCAAGTTACACGATCTGTTCAATAGTCGAGGGGAAAATCGGAAGCGTCCTACCGTCGCCCCGGAATCTTTCCTGCGTCGTCGCGGCGCGTTTTGGCTGCTAGAATCGCCAGTCGTTTTTTCTGGAGTTCTGCCCCGTGATCACTTCCCGACTTCGTACCCTGCGCGACCACATCCGTTGGGCCGTCAGCCGCTTCCATGGGGAGGATCTGTTTTTCGGCCATGGCACCGACAATGCCTGGGACGAAGCCCGGCAGCTAGTGCTCGGTGCCTTGCACCTGCCATGGGAAATCGCCGACAGCTATCTGGATTGCGCGCTGGAGGACGATGAGCTGGTCAATCTTCAGCGCCTGCTCAAACGCCGCATCGAAGAGCGCATTCCGACCGCTTACCTGCTGGGCGAGGCATGGTTCTGCGGCATGTCGTTCATCGTCGATGAGCGCGTGCTGATCCCGCGTTCGCCGATTGGCGAGCTGATCGAAAACCGTTTTGCCCCATGGATCGGCGACGAACCCGCGCGCATTCTCGATCTGTGCACCGGCTCCGGCTGCATCGGCATCGCCTGCGCCTACGAGTTCCAGAACGCCGAAGTGGTGCTGGCGGATCTGTCGTTCGAAGCGCTGGAAGTGGCGAACCAGAACATCGAGCGTCATGGCGTCGATGAGCGTGTGTTCACCGTGCAGGGCGATGGTTTCGACGGCCTGCCGGGTCAACGTTTCGACCTGATCGTGTCGAACCCGCCCTACGTCGATGCGGAAGATTTCGCCGACATGCCGGACGAATACCAGCACGAGCCGGAACTGGGCCTGGCCTGCGGCGATGACGGTTTGAACCTGGTGCGCCGGATGCTCGCCGAAGCGGCGGATCATCTGACCGAGAAGGGTTTGCTGATTGTCGAGGTGGGCAACAGCCAGGTCCACGTCGAGGCGCTGTACCCGGAAGTCGATTTCGCCTGGCTGGAGTTCGAGCGCGGCGGGCATGGCGTGTTCATGCTGACCGCCGAACAGTGCCGCGCCCATCAGGCACTGTTCGCTTCCCGCGTCTGACTGACGTCGATCGTTCCCACGTCGAGGCGTCGAACCGTCTGCGTGGGAATGCAGCCCGGGACGCTCCGCGTCCCATCCGAGTCAAACGCGGAGTGTAGGAAAGATCAGTCAGCGGTGCGTTGCAATCCAGATCAGCAACCCGGCCTGAAACACCGCAAACGCCACCAGGCAAGTAATGGTGAAACGCAAACCGGCGTCTTCACGCTTGAACTTGCTGACCTTGTCTTCCTGCTTCTTCAGCTTCACTTCCTGTTCGGCCAGATTCTGCTCGGCCTGCTGCAACATCTGCGCAGCTTCAAGAATTTCGACGATCTGCAGCTTTTCGCTGTTCCAGTCACCCAGCAGGTCGCCGACCTTCACTTCTTTGACGCTACCCTTCAAATGCTGGGCGTCGGCGTAAACCACATCAAAGCCGTGCACCCGCAAAAAGTGATCGCGGCGCAGGCGAGTGTCCTCGTTCAGCGCGTCCTTGTTGTTCAAGTCCATGCCGTCGACGGTGTAGGTGGGCCAGCGTTTTTTTGCCCAGTTGATGCCCTGGGCAGCCATGAAACGGCCGATGCCACGGTTCATCGGTTCGATCTGCAAACCGCTGTCCGGGCCGAAATGCACGCGTTTGGTCGTATGGTCGACCCACACGTCCAGGTGATTCTGCTCTTTGCGCACGCGCTGAGCGGGCAACTTGATCGCCATGCGCATCAGACTGTGTTCTTTGCCGTTGCGCTCGGCGTAACCGAATTCAACGAAGCGCAGCGGCCGCCCGCCGGTGTTGCGGTCGGTCTGCAACGGCGCCAGGCGGAGCATCTTGTGGTGCTCGACGTGGACATCCGCCCATGGCAGCTCGACCGCTGGCGGTGCGTCTTTTTCAGCGGTGGTGTCGGGTGAAGTCTGGGTATCAGTCATAACGGCGAGATCCTGTCCAAGCTGCTTGCCGCCAGCCAGTACGCTGGCGACAAAGGCTTATCGGCCGTTTTTCAAAGTCCTAGAGGGTAAAAGAGCTTAACGGGTGCGAAGTCCGTCAATAAATTCAAGGACGCGTGTCCCCAGTTCCGCCGCCAGCGGCAAATTCGGGTCCTTGTAGGAGGCCAGTTGCCGCTTCACGTCGTTGGGCACGATGCGCAACACGTGGTTCATGCCTTCGATCAGCGCCAGTTGCGCGTCCGGTTTGGCGGCCTTGAGCAATTTCGCATCATCGACCTGAACCTGAATGTCGTTGCTGCCTTGCACGATCAGCGCCGGCATTTTCAGCTGGGCGAAGGCCGCCGCCGGATCCTGACGGAACAGCGAAATCAGGTACGGCTGTACACTCGGACGGAAGATCACCTGCAACGGCGCCGGCACATTGTCGTCGGTGCGCCCGGCCTTGAGGCTGTCGAGCAGTTCGTTGCTGCGCAGCATCAGCGGGGGAGGGAGGCTGCGGGCCAGTTGCCGACGCAGCACCTGATCGATCGGTCGGGCCGTGCCGGAGAGCGAGATGACCGCCGCCGCGTCGACCTTTGGCGCCGCCAGGCTGGCAATCAGCGCGCCTTCGCTGTGGCCGAGCAGGATCAACGGGCCGAAGCGCGGATCGGCTTTAAGCTTCTGACCCCAGGCCACGGCGTCCGCCACATAGGCTTCCACCGACAGGTTTCGCTCGTCCGGGGTAGCCGCAAGGCTGGCCGCCACCCCGCGCTTGTCGAAACGCACGCTGGCGACATTGTGTTTGGCCAGCACCCAGGCCAGTCGCTTGAGGCTGTCATTGCGCCCGCCATCGGGGTTGTTTCCGTCACGATCGGTAGGACCCGAGCCGGAAAGGATCAGGACAACCGGCACGGGGCTGTCGGATTTTGGCAGCAACAGCGAGCCGAAAAGTTCGCCATTGTCGGTAGTCAACGTGACCGGTCGTTGCAGGACAGTTGCCTGGACGAAGCCGGTAAACAGGGAAAGGCTCAAGATCAAAACTCGCAGCATCATCACGCCATCATTTGCCAAGGTGCCGGTTGGACTCACCCACACCGCTAAGGTTCGAGGATGAACTACTCGGTTAGCCTGCGTATACTGGCGCGCATCACGAATTTGGGTTCGATTTCACGGAGCGTCCTGCATGTCCGGCAATACCTACGGCAAGCTGTTCACTGTCACCACCGCGGGCGAAAGCCATGGTCCGGCGTTGGTCGCCATTGTCGACGGCTGCCCGCCGGGCCTGGAGATTTCCCTTGAGGACCTGCAACGCGACCTCGATCGCCGCAAGCCGGGCACCAGCCGCCACACCACCCAGCGCCAGGAAGCCGACGAAGTCGAAATCCTTTCCGGCGTGTTCGAGGGCCGCACCACCGGCTGCTCCATCGGCCTGCTGATCCGCAACACCGACCAGAAGTCCAAGGACTACTCGGCGATCAAGGACCTGTTCCGCCCGGCCCACGCCGACTACACCTACCACCACAAATACGGCGAGCGCGATTATCGCGGCGGCGGTCGCAGCTCGGCGCGGGAAACCGCCATGCGCGTCGCGGCCGGCGCCATCGCCAAGAAATACCTGGCCAGCCAGGGCATTGTCATTCGCGGCTACATGAGCCAGCTCGGCCCGATCGAGATCCCGTTCAAGACCTGGGAATCGGTCGAGCAGAACGCCTTCTTCAGCCCGGACCCGGACAAGGTGCCGGAGCTGGAAGCCTACATGGACCAGCTGCGTCGCGATCAGGATTCCGTCGGGGCGAAGATCACCGTGGTTGCCGAAGGTGTGATGCCGGGCCTGGGCGAGCCGATCTTCGACCGTCTCGACGCCGAACTGGCCCACGCACTGATGAGCATCAACGCGGTCAAAGGCGTGGAAATCGGCGCCGGTTTCGCCTGCGTTGCCCAGCGCGGCACCGAACACCGTGATGAGCTGACTCCGGAAGGTTTCCTCAGCAACAACGCCGGCGGCATTCTCGGCGGGATCTCTTCGGGTCAGCCGATCGTCGCGCACCTGGCGTTGAAGCCGACCTCGAGCATCACCACCCCGGGCCGTTCGATCGACATTGACGGCAACCCTGTCGATGTCATTACCAAGGGCCGTCACGACCCATGTGTCGGTATCCGCGCTACGCCGATTGCCGAGGCGATGATGGCCATCGTGCTGATGGATCACCTGCTGCGTCACCGTGGCCAGAACGCCGATGTGCGCGTGAGCACCCCGGTGCTGGGTCAGCTTTGATGGGTGATCTCAAAGCCGCCGCGGTCTGACCGTGGCGGCGCTCCCGTACTGGCGGCTGTCCAGTTTCTATCTGTTCTATTTCGCCTTGCTCGGTTCGACGGCGCCGTTTCTGGCGCTGTACTTCGATCACCTCGGATTCAGCGCCGCGCGCATCGGCGAGCTGGTGGCGATCCCGATGCTGATGCGCTGCGTGGCGCCGAACATCTGGGGCTGGCTCGGCGATTACACCGGCAGGCGCCTGGCCATCGTGCGCTTTGGCGCGGTGTGTACGCTGCTGACTTTCTCGCTGATTTTCGTCAGCAAGACCTACGCCTGGCTGGCGATGGTCATGGCCTTGCACGCCTTCTTCTGGCACGCGGTGCTGCCGCAGTTCGAAGTCATCACCCTCGCGCATTTGCAGGGCCAGACGTCTCGCTACAGCCAGATCCGCCTCTGGGGCTCGATCGGTTTCATCATCACCGTGGTCGCCCTCGGTCGCCTGTTCGAATGGCTCAGCCTCGACATCTACCCGGCGGCGCTGGTGCTGATCATGGCTGGCATCGTGCTCAGCAGTCTGTGGGTGCCGAACGCTCAGCCGCCTCAGGGCAACCGGCCGACAGGCGAGGGCTTTCTCAAGCAATTGCGCAATCCCGGGGTGCTGGCATTCTACGGTTGCGTGGCGCTGATGCAGATGAGCCACGGGCCGTATTACACGTTTTTGACTCTGCACCTTGAGCGACTGGGTTACAGCCGTGGCGTGATCGGCATGCTCTGGGCGGTCGGCGTGGTGGCGGAAGTGCTGATGTTCATGGCCATGAGCCGGATCCTCGCGCGTTTTTCCCTGCGGCGGGTGCTAATGGCGAGTTTTCTGCTGGCGGCGTTGCGCTGGTTGCTGCTAGGTTCGTTCGCCGAGTTCCTCTGGGTCTTGCTGTTTGCCCAGGTGCTGCACGCGGCGACCTTCGGCAGCTTTCATGCGGCTGCCATCGCGTTCGTGCAACGTAGCTTCGGCGCGCGCCAGCAAGGACAGGGCCAGGCGCTGTATGCAGCGCTGGCCGGCACCGGTGGCGCGCTCGGCGCGTTGTATTCCGGCTACAGCTGGAATGCCCTCGGCGCGACATTGACCTTTAGTATTGCCAGTCTCGCAGCGCTCGCCGCTGCCGTTATCATTGCCATTCGAATGCAAGAGGACAGGCCATGAGCCTTACCCGTGAACAGCTTGCCCAGCAAATTGTCGACGCCGGGCGTTTTCTTTATGGTCGCGGCTGGTCGCCGGCCACCAGCAGCAATTACTCGACGCGCCTGTCGCCGAGCGAAGCGCTGCTGACCGTGTCCGGCAAGCACAAGGGCCAGTTGGGCCTGGACGACGTGCTCGCCACCGACCTGTCCGGCAACAGTCTTGAGCCCGGCAAAAAGCCGTCCGCCGAAACCTTGTTGCATACCCAGCTCTACAGCTGGCGCCCGGAGATCGGCGCGGTGTTGCACACTCACTCGGTGAACGCCACGGTGCTGTCGCGACTGACGCCGCAAGACTTCATCGAGTTCGAAGACTACGAACTGCAAAAAGCTTTCAGCGGCATCTCGACCCACGAATCCCGGGTGCGCGTGCCGATCTTCGACAACGATCAGGACATTGCGCGCCTCGCCGCCAAGGTGCAGCCTTGGCTCGACGCCCATCCCGATTGCGTCGGTTATCTGATTCGCGGCCACGGCCTCTACACCTGGGGCGCGCAGATGAGCGACGCGTTGCGTCAGATCGAGGCCTTTGAATTCCTGTTTGAATGCGAGTTGAAGACCCGCAGCGTCATGAACCGCCAAGGCTGACTTCACCAGAACCAGCCCCTTTGCCTGATGAATGCAGTGCCCGACCGGTCTCGAAGAACCGGACGGCAAGGCCGATACCGAGGAATGCCCCATGAGCAGCCTGTCCGTCTATCACGTTTCCAGCCCCGAGATTCCGAACAAGGTGCTGACCCATTTCGAAGACATCGCTTCGACCCTGGCCGAGCAGGGCGTGCGCTTCGACCGTTGGCAAGCCGCCGCGAAGATCCAGCCCGGCGCCAGCCAGGAAGAAGTGATCGGTGCCTATAAAGAACAGATCGATAAACTGATGACCGAGCGCGGTTACATCACGGTCGATGTGATCAGCCTCAACAGCGATCACCCGCAAAAAGCCGAATTGCGCGCCAAGTTCCTCGAAGAACATCGCCATGGTGAAGACGAAGTGCGTTTCTTCGTCGCCGGTCGTGGCCTGTTTACCTTGCACATCGACGATTACGTCTACGCCGTACTGTGCGAGAAGAACGACCTGATTTCGGTGCCGGCCGGCACCAAGCACTGGTTCGACATGGGCGAGAACCCGCATTTCGTGGCGATCCGCCTGTTCAACAACCCTGAAGGCTGGGTCGCCAACTTCACCGGCGAAGACATCGCCGGCCGCTTCCCGCGTCTGGAGGACTGAGCCGATGTCGATCAAGGTCATTCTCACCGACATCGAAGGCACCACCAGCGCAGTGAGTTTTGTGTTCGACGTGCTGTTCCCGTATGCGGCGAAGCACCTGCCAGACTTCGTTCGCCAGAACGCCCAGCGTGCCGACGTTGCCGAGCAACTGGACGCCGTGCGCCGCGACAGCAACGAACCGCAGGCTGATGTCGAGCGAGTCGTGGACATTCTGCTGGCCTGGATCGCCGAAGACCGCAAAGCCACGCCGCTCAAAGCGTTGCAGGGCATGGTCTGGGAGCAGGGTTATCAGGCCGGGCAGTTGAAAGGCCATGTTTACCCGGACGCCGTTGAAGCGCTCCAGCGCTGGCATCAGGCCGGTTATCAACTGTTTGTTTATTCGTCCGGTTCGATCCAGGCGCAGAAGCTGATTTTCGGCTGCTCGGAAGCAGGGGATCTGACGCCGCTGTTCAGCGGCTACTTCGACACCACGTCGGGCCCCAAGCGCGAGGCGCAGTCGTACAGCAACATCCAGCAGGCCATCGGGGTCGAACCAGAGGAGATTCTGTTCCTGTCCGACATCGTGCAAGAACTCGATGCCGCCCAGGCTGCTGGCCTGCAAACCTGCGGCCTGGCCCGTGAAGGCGGGGAGTTGGCAGGGCATGTGACCGTCGACAGCTTCACCGGGATTGAGCCGGAAGCGTTCTGAGTTCACCCAATCGACGCGCAAAAAAAACAGGCCGTGAAGCGAAAGCTCCACGGCCTGTCTGTTTATACGGTGTTCGAATTACATCGAGTGATAGGTCGGCAGGGCAAAACGCTGCTGGCTTTGCAGCATGCCGATCTGCGGCAGCTCGCTGGCCTGTTCCGCCAGATCACGACGGATCGCGCTGATTGCCCACGACAGTTGATCACCGGTATGCAGTTGCTGATACGTGAGCGCACGTTTGAACACTTTGCCGTCGGCACTCTTCAGCGTCAGCAGGATCCCGCCATCGGGACGGGGCTGGGTGGTGACGGCGAAGTTGGAAAACAGGGAGGTAAATTTTTCTTGGATCAGGTTCATGTCTTTCAGCTCCGTATGCACTTGAATGGCAAGCATGTATAGGGAGTTGCAGCGATTGTGCCAGTATTTGAGTTTTTAAAAATCCTTATAAATCAGTAATTTATAAAATCTACTGGTTTTGGCTGTCGTGCAATCTGCATGAATGGCCATCGTGCATCCTGCATTTTGCGGGATCATTGTCGATTCGATTGAACCAATACCCTTGGCTGTAATCATGCGGCGTTTAGTAGTGCCGGGGCGGATACAAAACATTGCAAAAACCGCGTGTACAGCCCGCGAAGCCCTGACGTATTTTCGGCCTCGACCCTCGCTCGAGAAGCGCCGGTTGTCTCACCCGATTGCCCGACAATAAAAATCCGGCCTGCACGTCAAGGTCGAACGGGAGCTGCCATGCACCAAGCGCCGAGCGACACGATTACCTGGGGCATGATGCTCCGCAAACTGCCGATGATTGCCAAAGCCATTCCACGGGTGGTGAAAGGCATGAAGGTGGCCAACGTCACGGATCCGACCCAAACCTGTGGCCTGGGCTGGACATTCGAGCAAGCGACGCTGCGCAATCCCGAGGGCCCCGCGCTGCTGTCGGGCGAGGTGGTGCTGAGTTATTCACAGGTCAACCAGTGGGCCAACCGCATCGCCCATTATCTGATCGGGCAGGGCATCGGCAAGGGCGATGTGGTGGCGGTGTTCATCGAGAACCGTCCGGAACTGCTGGTGACGATTCTGGCGCTGGCCAAAGTCGGCGCCGTCAGCGCGCTGCTCAATACCTCGCAGACCCGCGATACGCTGATCCACAGCATCAATCTGGTGACCCCGGCGGCGATTGTTGTCGGTGAAGAGTTGCTGCCGGCATTTGCGGCGGTACGCGAGCAAGTAGCGATCCCGGCAGCGCGCGCCTGGTTCGTCGCCGATCAGGATACCTTCAGCCATCCGGGCATCGCGCCCGAGGGCTACATCAACCTGATCAGCGCCAGTGCCGACGCCTCGGGCGACAACCCGGCCAGCAGCCGGCAGATTTTCTTCGACGACCCGTGCTTCTACATCTACACCTCCGGCACCACCGGTTTGCCCAAGGCCGGGGTGTTCAAGCACGGCCGCTGGATGCGCAGTTCGGCGAGCTTCGGCATGATCGCCCTCGACATGCGCCCGGACGACATCGTCTATTGCACCTTGCCGCTGTACCACGCCACCGGGCTTTGCGTGTGCTGGGGTTCGGCGGTCAATGGCGCGTCGGGTTTCGCGATTCGCCGCAAGTTCAGCGCCCGGCAGTTCTGGAGCGATGTGCGTCGCTATCGCGCAACCACCATCGGTTACGTCGGCGAGTTGTGCCGGTATCTGGTGGATCAGCCGCTCAGCGCCGACGACAGCCGTCACGACGTGCGCAAGATGATCGGCAACGGCCTGCGGCCCGGTGCGTGGGCCGAGTTCAAGACCCGCTTCGGCGTGGATCACATCTGTGAGCTTTACGCCGCCAGCGACGGCAATATCGGCTTCACCAACATCCTCAATTTCGACAACACCATCGGTTTCTCGCTGATGGCCTGGGAACTGGTCGCCTACGACCAGGACAGCGGCGAGCCGATTCGCGGCGATGACGGATTCATGCGCAAGGTCGGTCGGGGTGAGCGAGGCCTGCTGCTGGCGCGGATCGACGACAAGGCGCCGCTGGACGGCTACACCGACCCACAAAAAACCGCGAAAGTCGTGCTACAGGACGTGTTCACCAAGGGCGACCGCTTCTTCAACACCGGCGATCTGTTGCGCAACATCGGTTTCGGCCATGCACAGTTTGTCGACCGTCTCGGCGACACCTATCGCTGGAAGGGCGAGAACGTCTCGACCACCGAGGTCGAAAACCTGCTGCTCCAGCATCCGCATATTTCCGAAGCGGTGGCCTATGGCGTGGAAATCCCCAACACCAATGGCCGCGCCGGGATGGCGGCGATCACCCCGGCCGAGTCTCTGGCGACCCTGGATTTCGCCGAGCTGCTGGCTTTCGCCCGCCAACGCATGCCGGCCTATGCGGTGCCGCTGTTCTTGCGGGTCAAGGTGAAAATGGAAACCACCGGCACTTTCAAATATCAGAAGACCCGCCTGAAAAACGAAGGCTTCGACCCCGGCCTGACGGGGGATGACCCGATTTATGCCTGGCTGCCGGGGACCGAAACCTACGTGCAGGTCACGGATGAAACTCTTGCCGACATCCGGGCAGGCAAGTACCGCTATTGATATTGGCTATCGGCAGTCTTGGAAAAAAGGGGATGACAGCTATCGCTGCGCTCGGGAAACTATCGGCTTTCCGATTGACCGAAAGTGGAGTTGCCCCATGTCCGACCAAAGCCGCCAGATGACCCCCGAAGAAGCTGCCGAATTCACCGAGCAGGTATTCAACAAGGCGCGCGAGGGCGATGCGGTGATGCTCGATCGCCTGATCACTGCCGGTCTGCCGGTGAACCTGACCAACAGCAAGGGCGACACCCTGCTGATGCTCGCCAGTTATTACGGTCACGTGGACGCGGTACAAGTGCTGCTCAAGCACAAGGCCGATCCGGAACAACGCAACGGCAACGGCCAGAGCCCGATTGCCGGCGCCGCGTTCAAGGGTGACCTGGCCGTGGTCAAGGCATTGGTCGCCGGTGGGGCGCAGATCGAAGGCGCCTCCTTCGACGGCCGCACGGCGTTGATGATGGCGGCGATGTTCAACCGCGTTGAAATCGTCGACTTCCTGATCGACCAGGGCGCCGACCCGAAAGCCAAGGATGCCAACGGCATCACCGCGCTGGACGCGGCCCGCACCATGGGCGCCGTGGACACCACTGCGCAGCTGGAAAAACTGCTGGGCTAACGCCGCTGGCCGGAACCCGCTCTGTGGCGAAGGCGAGAATGCGCTATCCTTCGCGCCCTCAAAATTCCCTTCGCCACAGGATCCGCTCCCATGAAAGCCGCACTCGCCGAACTCATCAGCAAAATCAGCTCCGGCTGCATGGGCGACGACGAGATTCAGAAAGTCGCTGACGAAGCGGCACAGGCCTACGCCGATGCCGACGCATTTCTGACCGCCAACCCGGACATCAACTACGACGACACTTTCCCGATTCCGCTGGGCGAGTGGGTCGTGGTCGGCAGCCTGCCGGAGACCGTGCTGTTCCAGGCCGACACCTACGCCGACCTGTTCGCGCAGATCGTTGCCTCGTTCGGCCCGGGTGTCGAGTTCAACCTCAAGCCCAAGCAACTGGCCAAGACCGAGGCGCTGACCGCGCTCAACCGCATCCAGGTGCAGATGAGCAGCCTGAACAAGGAAAACGGTGGTTACACGCTGATGAACTTCAGCCAGCTGCTCGACGACGAGCTGCAAGTGGTGCTGGTCTACGGCAACGACGTGCCGCGCGTGCTGGAACTGTGCGCCGAAGTCGGCATTGCCGCCGCGCCGTCGCTGGAAGCCTTGAAGGTCGCCGTTCACGTCTGAACGCAATAAAAGGGAACCCTGAGCGCGACCGTCTATCCTAAAAGTGCATGCCACTATTCTGGAGCGACACCATGGGTTCCACGTTCAATGGCCTGGTCGGCCTGATCATTCTTGCGCTCGACATCTGGGCGATCATCAATGTGCTGAAAAGCGGCGCCGAGACCGGGATGAAGATCCTCTGGGTGCTGTTGATCATCCTCCTGCCGGTGCTGGGCCTGATCATCTGGGCGATTGCCGGGCCGCGGGGCAATGTGCGGATCTGACCGTTCGCACCGTGATTGGGTCGGACCGATGAACTGAGGTTCGACCTGTCATCTTCGGCAACGTAGAATGCGCGCCTTTCCCGGGCAATCGAACCTGACGATTGGCGCCCGCGCATTCATCGGAGCACTTCACCATGACCGTCACCAAGACCAGCGAATACCTGGAAACCCTCTACGAAGGCTACGGCCAGCGTTTTCGCATGGAAAAACTGCTGCACGAAGTGCGCACCGAACACCAGCACCTGGTGATTTTCCAGAACCCGCGCATGGGCCGGGTGATGGCGCTGGACGGCGTGATCCAAACCACCGAAGCCGATGAATTCATCTACCACGAAATGCTCACCCACGTGCCGATCCTCGCCCACGGCACCGCCAAGCGCGTGCTGATCATCGGCGGCGGCGACGGCGGCATGCTGCGCGAAGTGACCAAACACGCCAGCGTCGAGCACATCACCATGGTCGAGATCGACGGCACCGTGGTCGACATGTGCAAGGAATTCCTGCCGAACCACTCCAAGGGCGCCTACGACGATCCACGCCTGAACCTGGTAATCGACGACGGCATGCGTTTCGTCGCGACCACCACCGAAAAGTTCGACGTGATCATTTCCGACTCCACCGACCCGATCGGCCCGGGCGAAGTGCTGTTCTCGGAAAACTTCTACCAGGCCTGCCACCGCTGCCTGAACGAGGGCGGCATCCTCGTGACCCAGAACGGCACGCCGTTCATGCAGATCGAAGAAGTGAAAACCACCGCCGGCCGCCTGCGCAGCCTGTTCCCGGACTGGCACTTCTATCAGGCGGCCGTGCCGACCTATATCGGCGGTTCGATGACCTTCGCCTGGGGTTCGACCAACCCTGCGTACCGCAAGCTGAGCCGCGAAGTGCTGCAACAGCGTTTCATCGGCAGCGGCATCGTCACCCGCTACTACAACCCGGAAATCCACATCGGCGCCTTCGCCTTGCCGCAATACGTGCTGCAGGCAGTGAACAAGCCAAGCAACGACTGATCGTTCGCGGGTCAGAAAAAGCCGAGGCCGGTGTGCGAAAACACGCCGGCCTCGGCTTTTTTCATGTTGCATCGGTGTAAACCTTTTGAACGATCAATCCTGACAAAAGTCGAGATAGGTGTAAGCCCATTTGCGGGTTTGATCGAGGAGGCTCCGATGTCAAAGTGGAAAGTCACTTTCGTGGACGATCATGGTGAAACGATCGACGAAGTCTTCGAGTGCGAGGAATGCCCCAGCCATGAACGGGCAGCCCGCCTCATCAAGGAACGGTTGTTGCCGGTCGCCGCCGAGCTTGACCTGAACGATCTGGAAGGGCGCACCGCCGATGCCGGCGTGAAAAGCCTGAAAACCCAGAACAGCATCGAAATCCGCAGCATCACCCCAATCTGAATCTTCATTTTCTTCATGTACCAGGCCTTGGCAGCGGCTCTATCTTGGGGCTACTCTGCAAGCGAGATCAGCGAACGGATCGCTAAGGTCTGGTCTTGTCAGCTACATGCTTGTTTCCCGCCGGCAACGCGGTTGCCGTAAGCACCCGGGCCCGTTGGGCCAGTGCAGGGAATACGGAAAGTCTATCCATCTATGCGAGGGGGACGATTCATGAGCACAGCCTATCAAGAAGACATCAGCAGCAGTGTGCTGCGCCGCATGAAAGAAGGCGGTTTCGATTTTTCCCGATTCCATCCCATCGAGTTCTACGCCATTTTCCCGGACGAGGAGCGGGCGCGCAGGGCGGCAGGCAAATTTCGCGGTGAATCCATCAATGCCCAGGTCAGTGCGCGCGACGACGGCGCCTGGTCTCTGGAATTGAGCAAGGTGATGTACGCAACCTACGACGACATTGGCGATTTCGAGCAGGGCTTTTCGGCGGTGGTCGAGCCCTTGGGCGGCATCATCGAAGGCTGGGGCGTGAAACAGGAGATCCGCAACCGGCACCGTTTGAACTGATCACTCTCGCAACACGTCGAGCTACGGCTGACCTTCGGGTCGGCCGTTGTCGTTTCTGCCCCCCTGAACACCCCATGGCAAAACCCTGAAACAAGAAACCGGCGCAAAAAAAAGCCACCTGAAAAGGTGGCTGAAAGGGAAGACCGCAAGGAGAGGAAACCGCTCAGGGTTACGGCCGGGATGGCTGCCGAGGCAAGCCGGATCAGTGGGGCTGCGTACTTCGTCAGCGACGTTTTTGCAGCGGATGCGCGGATTATCCGCAGCCGGCACCGAGCAGTGAAATCAACTCTGACTATGCTGGTGATAGGCGACGGGACTGCGTCGCAATGAAGCGGGGGCGATCAGGTTGGAGCATTTGCCGCACAGGAATGGTGCGGTGCATGTGACGTGAATATCCAACCGATTGAAATCAAAGCGTTTATGCCGATGGCACGGGCCTTGCGAAGGCCTGTATGTCCGGGGTGACAAGGAGTACGGCATGATCCGCACCTATTTTGATGAAATGTACGATGCCGGCGGCCAGATCCGCCCGCATTACCGGGAGTTTGCCCGCTGGCTGGCCGAAACGCCTGACGAACTGCTGGCCCAGCGGCGGCGCGAGGCCGATCTGCTGTTCCATCGTGCCGGGATCACTTTCACGCTCTACGGGGACGAGCAAGGGACAGAACGCCTGATTCCCTTCGACACCATTCCGCGCAGCATTCCCGCCAGCGAGTGGCGGATCGTCGAGCGCGGCTGCATTCAGCGGGTCAAGGCGTTGAACATGTTCCTCGCCGACCTTTACCACGAGCAGCGCATCATCAAGGCCGGGATCATTCCCGCCGAACAGGTGCTGGCCAACGAGCAATATCAGTTGGCGATGCAGGGGCTGGACCTGCACCGCGATATCTATTCGCACATCTCCGGCGTCGATCTGGTGCGCGACGGCGACGGCACGTATTACGTGCTCGAGGACAACCTGCGCACGCCAAGCGGCGTGAGCTACATGCTCGAAGACCGCAAGATGATGATGCGCCTGTTCCCCGAACTGTTCGCGGCCCAGCGCATCGCTCCCATCGACCATTACCCGAACCTGCTGCTCGACACCCTGAAAAGCTCAAGCCCGATCGACGACCCGAGTGTCGTGGTGCTGACGCCGGGTCGGTTCAACAGCGCGTTTTTCGAGCATGCGTTCCTGGCCCGGGAAATGGGCGTGGAGCTGGTGGAGGGCGCGGACCTGTTCGTGCGCGACGACAAGGTCTTCATGCGCACCACCGACGGCCCGAAAGCCGTGGACGTGATCTACCGCCGGCTCGACGACGCATTCCTCGATCCGCTGGCGTTCCGCCCGGATTCGATGCTCGGCGTGCCGGGGCTGCTGTCGTCCTATCGCTCGGGCAACGTGGTGCTGGCAAATGCCATCGGCACCGGCGTGGCGGACGACAAATCGGTGTACCCGTTTGTCACCGAGATGATCCGTTTCTACCTCGACGAAGAACCGATCCTGAAGAATGTGCCGACCTGGCAATGCCGCAATCCGTCTGAACTTTCCCATGTACTGGCCAATCTTCCGGAGCTGGTGGTCAAGGAAACCCAGGGCTCCGGCGGTTACGGAATGCTTGTGGGGCCGGCGGCGACGACCGCGGAAATCGATGCGTTCCGTGAGCGGATCAAGGCCAAGCCCCACGCGTACATCGCGCAACCGACGCTGTCGCTGTCGACCTGTCCGACCTTTGTCGAAAACGGCATTGCGCCGCGCCATATCGACCTGCGTCCGTTCGTATTGTCCGGCCGCGAAACCCGGGTCGTGCCCGGCGGTTTGACCCGTGTCGCCCTGCGTGAAGGCTCTCTGGTGGTGAACTCATCCCAGGGCGGCGGAACCAAGGACACCTGGGTGGTCGAGGATTGAAGGAAGCCTGCCATGTTAAGTAGAACTGCCTCGGATCTGTACTGGATGTCGCGTTACCTGGAGCGGGCGGAAAACCTCGCACGGATGCTCGATGTCAGCTATTCGCTGTCGCTGATGCCGCAGGACGGCCGTGGCGACGGTCTGCACGAACTGGCGATGCCGTTGCTGATCACCGGCACGCTGGACGATTACCTGGAACGTCACGGCGAGCTGCATGCCGAGCGCTTGCTGCATTTCTTCGCCCTCGATGCGGCCAACCCGGCGAGCATCTACAGTTGCCTCGGCGCGGCGCGGGCCAGCGCCCATGCGGTGCGCGGACGAATCACCGCCGACATGTGGGAGAACATCAACGCCACCTGGCTGGAGATCCGCGGCATCGCCAATCAGGGCCTCAGCCGTTATGGCATGAGCCGTTTCTGCGAGTGGATCAAGGAACGTTCGCACCTGTTTCGGGGCGCGTCCTACGGCACCATCATGCGCAACGACGCGTTTCGTTTCATTCGCCTGGGTACATTCATTGAGCGGGCGGACAACACCTTGCGCCTGCTGGACGCCCGTTACGAAATGGCTGGCGATCAGGCGGAAGCTGTCAGCGACGGCACTGCCCATGCCTATTACCAGTGGAGCGCCTTGTTGCGAGCCTTGTCATCGTTCGAGGCATACACCGAGATTTATCGCGATGCGCCGGGCGCCCGGCATGTGGCCGAGCTGCTGTTGTTGCGCGCCGACGTGCCGCGTTCGCTGCGTGCCTGTACCGAAGAGATCGACCAGATTCTCGCGCAACTGCCGGGGGCCAACGGTCGCCCTGCACAACGACTGGCGGCGGAAATGGACGCGCGTCTGCGTTACACCGGCATTCAGGAAATTCTCGAGGAAGGGCTGCACGCCTGGCTCACCGAATTTATCCCGCTGGTGCGCCAGCTGGGCAACGCCATTCACAGTTCCTACCTGGAGGCCGCATGAGACTTTCCATCAGCCACGAGACCACCTATCACTACGAAGATCAGGTGCGCGCGAGCATCCAGTACCTGCGCCTGACGCCCCATGACAGCGAGCGTCAGCACGTGCTGAGCTGGCAGCTCGACCTGCCGCGCCCGGTGCGTGCCCAGCTCGATCCGTTCGGCAACATCCTGCACGTGCTGACCATGGACGAGCCCCACGAAGCGATCATCATCGGCGCCCGGGGGCAGGTCGATATCGACGAGTTGCGCGAAGCGGAGCACGAGAGTCAGTCGGCGCTGCCGTTCCTGCGTTTCACCCGGCTGACAGAGGCTGACGAGGCGCTGCGGGCGTTTGCCGAGAAGTCCTGCAAGCAACGACGCGACCGCAATGCACTGATCGACCTGATGCATGGGCTGAACCAGCACATGACCTACAAACCGGGCGCCACCGAAGTCGACACCAGCGCCGCCGAGGCATTTGCCGGCCGGGCGGGTGTTTGCCAGGATCACGCCCACGCGTTTCTCGCCTGCGCGCGCAGCCTCGGTGTGCCGTCGCGGTATGTGTCGGGTTATCTGTACAGCGAGGATTGCGAGCATCTGGCCAGTCACGCCTGGGCCGAAGCCTGGATCGATGACGCCTGGTACAGCTTTGATGTGACCAATGAGCTGGCGCGGCCGGAGCGGCACCTGAAACTGGCGGTGGGTCTGGATTACCTCGACGCCTGCCCGGTGCGCGGCATGCGCCGGGGCGGCGGGTCTGAGCAGATGCACGCGAAAGTGCTGGTGTCGCCGACACCAGCGCCAATCATCTCGGTGCAGCAGCAGTAAGCGGCGTAATTGGATTACTTGGCCGGCGCAACCTTGCGCCCGGCCATGTGCTGCAAATACCCGATCAGCTTCTGCAGATCCGCATCCGGCAACACCTCGGCAGAAAACCCTGGCATCTTCGCTTGCGGCCACTGACGCAGACTCTGTGGGTCGCGAATGTAGCGCTTGAGGAAGTCCGCGCCGAAGTACTCGGTCGGGTTGTACGGAATATTCAGGTCCGGCCCGAACTGCGCATCGCCCGCGCCATTCAGGCGATGGCAGGCCAGGCAGTTCTTCTGGAACAGCGCAAAACCCTGATTCACCGGGTCATCGGCCTTCAACGCAGGATCCGGCAGCAGGGCAGGGAAGCGCTCGGCCACCGGCGCCATGCGCTTGATGCTCGCCACTTCGAACGGCCATTGTTCCGGGCTGATATTGCCGGCCTGCGGATCGGTCCACACCAGATAGAACGGCCCGGCGCTGTGCTTGCCTTCCGACAGCGGCGGCCAGGGTTGCGCCGGATCTTCGATGGCGAGCCAGGCGCGTGAGCCTTTGTCGTTCAGTAGCGGTGCGGCGGACAGCTCTGCGGCAAAACCGTCCAGTGCCACGGCTTGCAGGTGATCGTCCGGTTTGATGCCGGTCAGCAGCGCGGCCATCGGTACGGCGCGAAAAGTCATGTCCTTCTTGTAGGACACATCATTCTTGACCGTGAGGGTTTGTACCTGAGGATGCTTGAGCAACTCCTCGGTCTGCCAGGTGCGGCTGTTCGCGCCCAGCTCCAGATTCAGCTGCGCGGCAGACAGGGGCATGCTCAGCAGCATGGCCCCGAATAGAATGAGCGTTTTCAAGTGATCGCCGTCCGTGTCGTGGAAGTGCGCAAAGGTTGGCACAGCCACGCTGGCCCGGGTAGCGGGCCAGTCACATTTTCAGTGGCGATAAACAATACCTGCCGCTTGAATCAGCCGATGACCTTGGTCAGGTTCGGCAGAATCAACAACAGCGTCGTGGCGAAAAGAATGAGCCCTGCTTGCCGTACTTTCGGTTGTTTGAACATGGCTTGACCGCCTTTTTTGTTATTTCCTGATGCCTGCCTGCATATCCATGACGGCAAGCGCTGCACTTCCTGTAGCGAACGCCTGTCTCGGCAAAACCCGACGACAACGACGTACATCTTCACCTTAGGGCCCGCGTCACGCTTCGCTTAGATCCATTTCGTATGTATTTGCTACCTGTCGCGATTAAAAAGGCATGAGGCCCATTGCCAGCTTCTTTGCCGCCCGTTTGCTAGACAGCTCGCGCACCTGAACCGGTTAATCAAACCACGGATGACCGTCCGTCTGAGCGTGCGCGTCAACGTCATTGAGCGCTGTGGTCATTGAATCGATGGCCTGCGAAGACAACAGTGACAGTACGAATTTCACTCACCGCACAGGTTCGAGGACGTCATGACCCAAGCTTTGATTTTCGACGCGTTACGCACGCCCCGTGGCAAGGGCAAGGCCGACGGATCGCTGCACAGCGTCAAACCGGTGAACCTGGTGGCCGGGCTGCTGACCGCTTTGCAGGCACGTACGGCGCTGGACACCAGCCAGATCGATGACGTGGTGCTCGGTTGCGTCACGCCGATTGGCGATCAGGGCTCGGACATCGCCAAGACCGCCGTGCAGGTGGCTGATTGGGACGTCAGCGTCGCGGGCGTGCAGATCAACCGCTTCTGCGCCTCGGGGCTGGAAGCGGTGAACCTGGGGGCGATGAAAGTGCGCTCCGGGTTCGAAGACCTGGTGGTAGTTGGTGGCGTCGAATCCATGTCCCGAGTGCCGATGGGCAGCGACGGTGGCGCCTGGGCGCTGGACCCGCAAACCAACCTGCACAGCCACTTCACACCACAAGGCGTCGGCGCCGACCTGATCGCCACCCTTGAAGGCTTCAGCCGGCAGGACGTCGATGCCTACGCGCTGCACTCGCAGCAGAAAGCTGCCCGCGCCCGGGCCGACGGTTCGTTCAGCAAGTCGCTGGTGCCGGTGCAGGACCAGAACGGCATCATCCTGCTCGATCACGATGAATTCATTCGCGCCGAGTCGACCCTTGAAGGCCTGGGCAAGCTCAAGCCGAGTTTCGAAATGATCGGCCAGATGGGCTTCGACGCCACGGCATTGCGGGTCTACAGCCATGTCGAGCGAATCAATCATGTGCACACGCCGGGCAACAGCTCGGGGATCGTCGACGGCGCGGCGCTGATGCTGATTGGCTCCGAAGCGAAGGGGCGTGCGTTGGGTCTGCAACCTCGGGCGCGGATTGTCGCCACGGCGGTCACCAGCACCGACCCGACCATCATGCTCACCGGCCCGGCGCCGGCCACTCGCAAGGCGCTGGCCAAGGCCGGGCTGCGGGTGGAGGACATCGACCTGTTTGAAGTCAACGAGGCGTTCGCCTCTGTGGTGCTCAAATTCATCAAGGACATGGCTGTCGACCCGGACAAGGTCAACGTCAATGGCGGCTCGATCGCCATGGGCCATCCGCTGGGCGCCACCGGTTGCGCGATCCTCGGCACCTTGCTCGATGAACTGGAAGCCCGGCGCCTGCGCTACGGCCTCGCGACGCTGTGCGTCGGCGGCGGCATGGGCATCGCCACCATCATCGAACGCCTCTGACCCCAAGGAATCCTGTCATGACCCAAGCCATTCGTTACGAAAAAGGCCAGGACGGCATCGTCCTCCTGACCATCGACATGCCGGGCCAGAGCGCCAACACCATGAACGCGGTATACCGCGAGGCCATGGCCGACAGCGTCGCCCGATTGCAGGCGGAAAAAGATGACATCGCCGGGGTGATCATCACCTCGGCCAAGAAAACCTTCTTCGCCGGTGGTGACCTGAATGAATTGATCAAGGTCGGCAAGCCCGAAGCCAAGGCCTTCTACGACATGGTGCTGACCCTCAAGGGCCAGTTGCGCACCCTGGAAACCCTCGGCAAACCGGTGGTCGCGGCGATCAACGGCGCGGCGCTCGGCGGCGGCTGGGAAATCTGCCTGGCCTGCCACCACCGCGTTGCGTTGGACGATGCGTCGGTGCAACTCGGTTTGCCGGAAGTGACCCTCGGCCTGTTGCCGGGTGGCGGTGGCGTGGTGCGGATGGTGCGCATGCTGGGCATCGAAAAGGCTTTGCCGTATTTGCTTGAAGGCAAGAAAGTCCGTCCGCAGCAGGCGTTGCAGGCCGGATTGATCGATGAGCTGGCGGCGGATCGCGATGAGCTGCTGGCCAAGGCCCGGGCCTGGATTCTGGCCAATCCTGCGGCCGTGCAGCGTTGGGATGTGAAGGGTTATCAGATTCCCGGCGGCACTCCGTCGAACCCGAAAGTTGCTCAGATGCTGGCGATTGCGCCGTCGATCCTGCGCACCAAAACCCAGGGCACGTTGCCGGCGCCGGAGAAGATTCTGTGCGCGGCGGTGGAAGGCGCGCAGGTGGATTTCGACACGGCGCACCTGATCGAAACCCGCTACTTCACCGAACTGACCACCGGCCAGATCTCGAAAAACCTGATCGGCACGTTCTGGTTCCAACTCAATGAAATCAATGCCGGCGGTTCACGGCCGCAGGGTTTTGCACCTTATATGACGAAGCGAGTGGGCGTGCTCGGAGCGGGCATGATGGGCGCCGGGATCGCCTATGTCAGCGCATTGGCCGGGATCGACGTGGTGCTCAAGGACATTAACCTCGCGGCTGCGGAAAAGGGCAAGGCGCATTCGGCGGCGTTGCTGGACAAGAAAGTCGCTCGCGGGCAGATGACTGCGCAGCAGCGTGAAGCGGTGCTGGCGCTTATTCACCCGACCGAAAGCGATGCCGATCTGGCGGGTTGCGATCTGATCATCGAGGCGGTGTTCGAGGATCGTCAACTCAAGGCCAAGGTCTCGGCAGCAGCGCAACAGGTGGTTGGCGCCGACGCTGTGATTGCTTCCAACACATCGACCTTGCCCATCACTGGCTTGGCGACCGCAGTACCGGATCAAAGCAAGTTTATCGGCCTGCACTTCTTCAGCCCGGTGGAAAAGATGCCGCTGGTGGAAATCATCAAGGGCGCGCAAACCAGCGACGAAACCCTCGCACGCGGGTTCGATTTCGTACTGCAAATCAAGAAAACCCCGATTGTGGTCAACGACAGTCGCGGATTCTTCACGTCGCGAGTATTCGGCACCTTCACCAATGAAGGCATTGCGATGCTGGGTGAGGGCGTCAGCGCGCCGATGATCGAGACCGAAGCGCGCAAGGCCGGCATGCCTGTCGGGCCGTTGGCGATCTCTGACGAAGTTTCCCTCAGCCTGATGAGCCATATCCGTCAGCAAACGGCCAAAGACCTTCAAGCAGAAGGGAAGCCGCTGATTGAGCACCCGGCGTTCGCCGTGATTGACTTGCTGCTCAACGAATACAAGCGGCCGGGCAAGGCAGCGGGAGGCGGTTTTTATGAGTACCCGGCGGGTGGGCAGAAACATCTGTGGCCCGAGCTGAAAACCCGGTTCGAGAAAGCCGACGGGCAGATATCGCCGAAGGATGTGCGTGATCGACTGCTGTTCGTGCAGGCCATCGAAACCGTGCGTTGCTTGGAGGAGGGCGTGCTGACGTCGACGGCGGACGCCAACGTCGGCTCGATCTTCGGCATCGGTTTCGCGGCATGGACGGGCGGTGCGCTGCAGTTCATCAACCAATATGGCGTGAAGGACTTTGTCGCCCGGGCGCAGTATCTGGCGGAGCAGTACGGTGAGCGTTTCGCACCGCCTGCGCTGCTGCTGGAAAAAGCTGCCAAGGGCGAGTTGTTCTAACGGGGTGGGGACGCATTTCGGGGCTTGCCTTGCCGGGTGGTTTCAAGGCAGGCTCTGGGGTGTGCATTATTCCCATCACGTGTCAGGTATTTTTTATGTCGCTACGCATCTGCATTCTGGAAACCGACATCCTGCGTCCGGAACTGGTCGATGAATATCAGGGTTACGGGCAGATGTTCCAGCGCCTGTTCTCGCAACAGCCGATCGCCGCCGAGTTTACGGTGTACAACGTGATGCAGGGCGATTATCCGAGTGATGACCTGACCTTCGATGCGTATCTGGTTACCGGCAGCAAGGCCGACTCGTTCGGTACCGATCCGTGGATCCAGACCCTCAAGCAATACCTGCTGACCCGCTATGAGCGCGGCGACAAACTGCTCGGCGTGTGCTTCGGCCATCAACTGCTGGCGCTGCTGCTGGGTGGCAAGAGCGAGCGCGCCACGCAAGGCTGGGGTGTCGGCATCCACAACTACAAACTGGCGGCCAAGGCTCCGTGGATGAGCCCGGTGCGTGAAGAGCTGACGCTGTTGATCAGCCACCAGGATCAGGTGACGGCGTTGCCGGAAAACGCGACGGTGATTGCATCGAGCGATTTCTGCCCGTTTGCCGCGTACCACATCAACGATCAGGTGCTGTGCTTCCAGGGTCATCCGGAATTCATTCACGACTATTCGCGAGCGCTGCTGGATCTGCGTCAGGAAGCGCTGGGCGAGCAGGTGTACAGCAAGGGCGTGGCCAGCCTGGAACATCAGCACCACGGCACCACCGTGGCGGAATGGATGATGCGTTTCGTGGCGCACAAGCCGACCGCTGCTTGAATCCAGACGCCCCCTTGTTTTACACGGGGGCGTTTTTTCTTATAGCCAGCCGGATTTCTTGAAGCTCGCCCACAGGCTCACGCAGCCGACCGTGATAAAGCCCAGCACGCCGAAATAGCCGTAGTGCCAGCTCAGCTCCGGCATGTTCTGGAAGTTCATCCCGTAGATCCCCGCCACCGCTGTCGGGAACGCCAGAATCGCCGCCCATGCCGCGAATTTGCGTTGCACCACGCTCTGGCGTGACGCCTCTAGCAACACGCCGATTTCGATGGTCTGGCTGGCGATATCGGCCAGGGTGGTCAGATCTTCCATCTGCCGATTCACGTGGATCTGCACGTCGCGAAAGTAAGGGCGCATGTTCTTGTCGATGAAGGGAAAGCTCAGCTTCTGCAGCTCCTCGCCGATTTCCACCATCGGCGCGGCGTAACGGCGCAGGCGCAGGACGTCGCGACGCAGGCCGTGCAGTTTCTGGATGTCGTATTCATTCAATGCGCTGCACAACACGTTGCGTTCCAGCTCATCGATCTCGGCGTGGATCGCTTCGCCCACCGGCTGATAGTTTTCGATCACGAAATCCAGCAGCGCATACAGTACGAAATCTTCCCCGTGCTCCAGCAACAGTGGCCGCGCCTCACAGCGTTGACGGACGTGGGCGTAGGACGCCGAGTGGCCATTGCGGGCAGTGATGATGTAGCCCTTGCCGGCGAAGATGTGGGTTTCGATGAACTGCAGAATCCCGTGTTCGCGCACCGGCGAGTAGGTGACGATGAACAGCGCGTCGCCAAAGGTTTCCAGCTTCGGCCGGCTGTGCTTTTCCAGGGCGTCTTCGATGGCCAGTTCGTGCAGGTTGAACTGACGTTGCAGGTTGGACAGTTCCTGGGCGCTCGGCTCTTCGAGGCCGATCCAGACGAAGTGGCCGGTCTTGGCGGCCCAGGCCGCGCCTTCGTCGAGGGAAATATTGGTGACTTTCTTACCAGCGCTGTAAACCGCAGCAGCAACAACTCGACCCATGGTGGTGATTCACTTCTTCTTGGCAGATGGCAGGGGAGACATGGCTTCAGCTTAGCCGTGTCGCTGCTTGAGAGTCAGTGAAATCTGCACAGTTCACCGGGCAAAAGAAAACCCGCACAGGGCGGGCTTCTTTTTCACGCAGCTTGCAGCTGCCGGTCCATCGCATCGATGCATTCGCGCATCTGTTCGCGGCACTGGTTGATCAGCATGGGCATGTCATCCATGGTCAGGCCGACGGTAGGAATTGCCGGCAGCGAGCGTATGAGAACTTTCCCGCTGTGCCAGCGGTTCAGACGCATGTGCTTGATGTAGCTGCTGACACACACCGGAACGATCGGCACCCCGGCGGCGATGGCCATCTGGAACGCGCCTTTCTTGAATGGCAGCAGTTCCTCACCCAGGTTGCGCGTGCCTTCCGGGAACACCCAGATTGAGGTGTCTTTGTGCTGCAAGGTGTCGGTGGTGGTCAGCATCGACTGGCGCGCCTTGTGCGCGTTCCCACGATCGATCAACACATTGCCCGCCAGCCAGAACAGCTGCCCGAACAGCGGCACCCACTTCAGGCTCTTTTTGCCGATGCACACCGTCCGACGCGGCACCACGTTGCCGAACACGAACAGGTCATAGTTGGACTGATGATTGGCGATGATCACGCAGCTGTCGGGTTTGTTCATCAACGGGCCGACTTCGGCCTTCACTCGCAGACGCAAAATGCACATGGCCGGCAGTGCATAGAGGCGGGCGCACAGGCGACTGTTGTCCGGATTGAATGGCCGGCACACCCCGAGGATCACTCCGAGTATCCCCGCCAGAATAAAGTGCAGGCCCATCAATAACATACGAAACACAAACAGCATTTTCAGGCCCATCGGGACAAAAGGTGGCGCAGTGTACGGATGTGCACTGTTTTCGGCAATTGCCGCTATAGAGTCCGGAGATGGGCGATGTTTAAGCGCATGTTTCCGACTTGTTGGTCAGAGGCGTCCTAGAGCTGCCGCGGAGTTTTCAACAAGCCGCGTAAGAAAAAGCCCGACACGACGGTCGGGCTTTTCTGAATCGGTATGAGCCGGGTGTCAGCCCAGATGCTCCTGATCCTGGATGATCGCATTGTCCAGGGTTTCCAGCAGCGCCTTGCGCACTTTCAACTTGGTGTTCTTGTGTGCGGTCATGTTGATCTTTTTCAACTGACGCGCGGCGGCGAGGGCGGCGCCTTGCAGTTCTTCGGCCGCGACCACTTTGTCGAGGAAGCCGGCATCCACTGCGCTTTGCGGATCGAACATCTCGCCATTGATGACCGAGCGGTGGAAGGCCGAGCGACGCAGGCGATCACGGGCCAGCTCGATGCCGGCGTGGTGCATGGTCATGCCGATCTGCACTTCGTTCAGACCAATGCTGAACGGGCCGTCGACACCGATCCGGTAATCGGCGGACAACAGAATGAATGCGCCTTTGGCTACGGCATGCCCCGGGCAAGCAACAATCACCGGGAACGGGTGCGACAACAGGCGGCGGGCCAGGGTCGAGCCGGCGGTCACCAGCGACACGGCTTCTTTAGGGCCGGCAGTCATCACTTTCAGGTCGTAGCCGCCAGAGAGAATGCCCGGCTGACCGGTGATGATCACAATGGCACGATCCGCCACCGCCTGATCCAGCGCCGCGTTGAAGGCCGCGATCACGTCCGGGGAAATGGCGTTGACCTTGCCGTTGCTCAGGGTCAGGGTCGCGATACCGTCTTCGAGGTGGTAGGCAATCAGGTCGCTCATGGCGCAATTCCTTATAAGAAAGATGGGCAGACGTTACCCACCGTCGCCGGTCAGGTAAAGCACTGTGACTGACCCGCCAGTCACCGTTTACCGGCCGATGCGCTGCAACACGCCCCGCGCCTGACGCCTGCGCACCTATATAGAAGGGCTGCGCCCACCCGAGATTGGCCGGATTGCCATGGCCCCTAGAAGGTGGAAGCGACTTTTTCTCTTAACCGCATGAAAATTCTGAAAAAAAGTTTGCCATCAGAAAAGCTTTCGACTACATTAGCGCGCCTCGACAGACAGAACATGTTTGAAGAGATACGGTGAAGTGTCCGAGTGGCTTAAGGAGCACGCCTGGAAAGTGTGTATACAGGAAACTGTATCGAGAGTTCGAATCTCTCCTTCACCGCCAAATTCGATGTAAACAAAATCCCTGGTTTCGAAAGAAGCCAGGGGTTTTGTGCATTCTGGCGTCCGGATTTTTTTGGTCACAGAGATCGGTTCGGCTTCCCTTTGCCAGGGCATTACAATCGCGGCTTTATCCGGCAAGTAAAAGGACGACCTCCATGATCATTTCCACCACCCACTCCATCGAAGGCCGGCAGATTACGGCGTATCTGGACATCGTCAGTGCCGAGTCGGTGCAGGGCGTGAATGTGATTCGCGATATGTTCGCGGGCATGCGGGACTTTTTCGGCGGGCGTTCGCAGACGCTGGAGCGGGCGTTGAAGGAGGCGCGTGTTCAGGCGACTGACGAGATCAGGGAGCGCGCGCGGGCCTTGCAGGCGGATGCGGTGGTCGGGGTGGATTTCGAGATCAGCATGCCGGCAGGGAAGGGCGGCATGGTAGTGGTGTTTGCGACCGGTACGGCGGTCAAATTGCGCTGAGCATTGGTTTCCGCTTGTGAGCCCATTCAACGGAATGGGCTCTTTGCTGACAATCAGCCCCGTGGTTTGAGCAGGATAGTGCCTTTCGAGTCATAGGTCAGCGGTGTATCGATCGCAACGAGAGGCGGGGTATCGCCTGGTTGAACTGGCTGAACCGGGTCCGGGTGGTAGATGACGCCAGGCTGCAACGGACTCGGTCCGGTCGGCTGCTTGATGACAATTTCACCTGAAGCGATCTTTTCCTTGAGTTTCTCCGCCCCGGCTTTGCCGGCGGCGATCTGTTCATCCGTGAGCTTTACAACGGGCAGTGTGGGGAATCCTTTGATTTCCATGTTCTCTCCTTGAGATTCATTGCGTACGAAAAAGGGCAGCGGCCGGTCGCCGCAAATCTTTAGCCGCGTGGGACCAACGGTTCCTCAATGTGTTTAATTTCCTTAGGCCATTCGTCGGGCTTCGGGTGATCTGAATCACAAGTCCAGGAATGACCGGCTAGTCTCAAAAGCCTTGGAGGTCGATATTTTTTCAGGCAAAAGGGTTTGCCGGTGTCGGCCCGCATTTGGAAAGGGGTGAAGAGATGACTGATCCGTACATCGAAGACGACGGGGCTGAGTTTTCATTCAACAATTGCGTGCGCTGCGGCCAGACGGAGTATCAGGCCGGATTCGGTGAGGATCCGGTGCAGACCGGCAAGATCAAGTCCACGGCACCCAAGGGGCCTAAAGCAAAATTTCTGCCCAAGGTGACGGCACGTTCCAGGAAGTAATCCGGATGCCACACGGCCCCGCCATTGAGCGGGGTTTTTTGTTTCTTTTATTTGAGAAATGCCTTACAGAAATTGCAAATTCGTTTGGTTTCTTTCACAAACTTTTCACACCCGGCTGAGTAGGGTGAAGCCATCCGTTAGAAAGCAAGTCTCCAGCCCGTCTCCCCAGCGGGCTTTTTTTTGCCCGTCATAAAACCTTTTCCGTATTCGCTGTCCAATCGGCGCCAAGTGCGCTGCAACGCTGGACATTGCCGCGGCAACAGCATTCAATCTGCGCCCTTTTTTATTCCTTCTGTTGAGGTTTTTCGTCATGCGTTTAACTCTGCCTGCTCTGGTTCTGGGGCTTCTGGTTGCTCAAGGTGCAATGGCTGGCGACGGTACCGCCGCACTGGGTGGCGGCCTGGGCGGCGCGCTGGGTAACGTGGTTGGCCAAAAAATGGGTGGCAGCAACGGCGCGGCGATTGGCGCTGGCCTGGCCGGCGCAGCTGGCGGTGCGTTGGCAGCGAAGAAGGGTGCCCGCACAAAGGCGGCCATTGGCGGGGGTGTCGGTGCGGCGGGTGGTTCGATTATCGGTAACAGCCTGGGTGGCAAGAACGGCGCGACTATCGGTGCTGGCCTGGGCGGCGCAGCCGGTGGCGCAGTGGGCAGCAATCTGTCCAAGGGTCACAAGCGTCACTGATTGCCAACGCGTGACTGAAAAGGCCCGGCTTTATGCCGGGCCTTTTCGTTGCTGAACGTTTTTCCCGAATTCGCCTCCAATGCTACGCAGCCCCCTCCGCGGGCGAACCGTCCCGACTCGGGACCTGTGAGGTCTGTATGCGATTGACATTATCCGCATTGGTTTTGGGATTGTTCGTGGCCCAAGGCGCCATGGCCGCCGGTGATGGCACGGCCGCCGTGGGTGGTGGATTGGGTGGCGCGTTGGGCAATGTGGTCGGCGGCCAACTCGGCGGCAGCACCGGTGCTGCGGTGGGTGCTGGCGTTGGTGGCGCGGCCGGCAGTGCCGTCGGAGCGAACAAACGCAATCGCACGGAAGCCGCCATTGGCGGTGGCCTCGGCGCCGCAGGCGGGTCCGTCGTCGGCAACAGCCTCGGCGGCTCCACCGGTTCGACTATCGGCGCAGGGTTGGGCGGCGCAGCGGGTGGCGCGGTCGGCAACAACCTGGGTGACGATGGCGGCAAGTCGCACTCCGGCGGTGGTCACAAGCACAAGAACAAATACAAGAACCGTCATCGTTGAGTGACCGGTTCTACGGAAACCCGGCTTTATGCCGGGTTTTTTGTGCCTGCGCGTCATGCGCTGGAACGAATGGCGACCATACTTTTCGAACGTCGTATACGAATGCGACTGACGAGGTGCGCCATGACTCCCGAAACCGAAGGCAAGGAAGAAAAAGGCCCGAGCGGATTGCCGTTTATCAATGACCCGGGGAATGAAGACCCGGGGTCGTTGATGGATGATGCGACGGTTCCTCTTTTGGAGGGTGAGGAAGAGCTTGAGTATGAGGATTTTGATGATGATGAGTGATTGGGTGCATGCATCAATTCTCCTGCATTAATTTTCGTCTGTTGTTCGTTTAGATTTTGGTAATCGACTTGGGCACTCTGATCTGAAACTAAATAAAGTAATTGCACATGTCTCTTGATAACAAATAGTAAGTCTTGCAAGTAAAAGCTATCGCGATG
>NZ_RRZJ01000027.1:0-80062 GCF_004368175.1 Pseudomonas sp. CH235 | reverse complement strand
TCCATCGGGGACTCTTGATTCCAGGGCATGGTCAGCACCTCCTGACCATGATTGATACCTGTAAACCATGTCCCCGGTCTCAAACGTAAAGGATGTACCCGGTCTTTACCCACCCCAGCCCTCTCCCGGAGGGAGAGGGGGCCGACCGAGGTGTCTTGAGAGGTACATCGACCTGATGCACCGAGTCGATTATGGATTCCAAGCATTGGCCTGAGACACAGATTCGATTATGGATTCCGGGACTGTCGTGCATTCTGCGTCGACCGTTGGCCCTCACCCCAGCCCTCTCCCCGGGGGAGAGGGAGCCGACCGAGGTGTCTTAAGAGGTACATCGACCTGAAAAACCGAGTCCATTATGGATTCCAAGCATCGACCTGAAAAACCGAGTCGATTATGGATTCACCGCAGATTTTTCAGGTCGATGTATTCCGACAATATCCCCCGATCGGTTCCCTCTCCCTCTGGGAGAGGGCTAGGGTGAGGGGGCTTCTGGATCAGAGCCGCAATCGACGCTCCTGCGCAACCCGCACAATCTGCTCCAGCACATCCCCCATCTGCCGAATCACCTCCAGATTGCTGAACCGCACCACCTCAATCCCCAGCCGCTAAAGATAAACCGTCCGCCGACGGTCATGAGTTAATCCCGCCTCCTCAAAATGCTGCCCCCCATCCAGCTCCACCGCCAGCTTCAATTCCACACAATAGAAATCCAGCACAAACGGCGGAACCGGCGCCTGCCGGCGAAATTTCAGCCCCGCCACCTGCCGCGCCCGCAGCTTCTGCCAGAGCAGTTGTTCGCAGTCGGTCTGGGATGTGCGCAAGTGGCGGGCGAACTGGCGTTGGGCGAAAGTAGGGCGATTTTGCATGCTTCACGTCCTTGTGAAGGGGATGGAGATTTCACTGTAGACCCGACCAATAGTCAGCACCACCGCCATTCCCGCGAGAGAGGTCTATCCTAGGCGGAGCCCTTTTTCGTGCCTACGGTGACCCGCGATGATCAATCTGGCCACGGCCCATCTGCTCACGGACTACAAGACCTGGGCCAATCAGCGTCTGTTCGACAGCCTGCAAGCGCTGCCGGCGGGGGAGACGACGAGGGAGCGCAAGACGGTTTTCAAAAACATGATCGGTACGCTGAACCACATTTACGTGGTCGACCGGATCTGGCAAGCGCACCTCGAAGGGCGCGAGCACGGTTTCACGACGTCCCATGATCTGGTGCACGCCGATCTCGGCGAGTTGCGTCAGGCCCAGCAGGAAGTCGACGGCTGGTATCGCACCTGGAGCGCGCAGCAGACCGAAGCCTCGCTGAACCGCCCGATCGATTTCAAATTCGTCTCCGGCGATGGCGGCACCATGAATGCCGGGGCGATCCTGATGCACGTGATCAACCACAACAACTACCACCGTGGCTGGGTGGTGCAGATGTATTTCGAGATCCCGCAGATGCCGCCGATGACCGACCTGCCGGTGTACCTGCGCGAGGTCGATCCGGGGTTCAAGCCGATCAGTGCGCCTGTGGCGGAAGAGGCGCCGACATGTGATGGGCAATCAGCGAGCGCAGCCAGCGTTCCGCCGGATCGTTGTCGTTGACCCCGTTCCAGACCATCGACAGCTCCGACGGCACGATGTCGAACGGCGGGTCGTCGGCACGCAACACGCTGCTGCCTTCGACCAATGCGCAGGCGGCGAAGTCCGGCACGGTGGCGAGCATGTCGGTGCCGGCCAGAATCGCCCGCAGCGGAGCGAATTGCGGCACCGCCAGCACCACGCGACGCGCGCGGTTGATTCGCGCCAGATCGTTGTCGATGGCCCCACCCAGATCCCCGGAAAACGACACCAGCGCATGGGGTCGCTCGCAGTATTCGTCGAGGGTCAATGCGCCGGGACGATCATCGCCGCGCAGGATCTTGCAACGCAGGTCCCGCAGCTTTTTGCGTTTGGCATTGGCCGGCAGTTCGGTGGTGTAACTGACGCCGACGGAAATTTCCCCGGACGCCAGCATCGACGACATCAGCAGGAAATTCACCCGGCGGATCACCACCACCACGTCCGGCGCTTCTTCGCGCAATTGCTTGAGCAACGGCGGCAGCAGGCCGAACTCGGCGTCGTCCGACAGACCGATGCGAAACACGTCGCGGCTGCTCAGCGGGTCGAAATCCTTGGCCCGGCTGACCGCGCCGGAGATGGTGTCCATCGCCGGCTGCAATTCCTTGAGGATCGCCAGCGCCCGCTGGGTCGGTTCCAGCACGCGGCCGTTGCGCACCAGTAACGGGTCGTCGAACAGGTCGCGCAGTTTGGCCAGTGAAGCACTGACGGCGGGCTGGCCGAGGAACAGCTTTTCCCCGGCGCGGGTCAGGTTCTTTTCGAACATCAGGGTTTCGAAAATCACCAACAGGTTCATGTCCACGCGACGCAGGTCATTGCGGTTCATGCCGGAAGACTCGCTGGTTTTTTGAGTCTTTTCAGTAAAGCAGCAAAGTCTTGGGCTGTCGGGTCACTGGGCGGGATCGACGCCGGTCAGAACCTTGCGAAACGTTTCCACCAGCGGCCGCAGGTTGATCCGGTGCCACACCGCCCACAACGGCGTGGTGAACGCCAGCCACGGCACTTCCCGCAGCACCACGCCCGGCGGTGCGTTGTGGCTCAGACCTTTCTGGATCATCGCGATCCCCAGCCCCGAAGCGACCAGCCCCAACGCGGTAAACGGCTCGGTGGCCTGCATCCGTACATCCGGGGTGAAGCCCGCGCGAATGCAGGCGCTGACGAACTCATCGTCAGCGCCTTGGCGAGGCTGCACGCCGATCCATTCCTGATCGGCCAGATCCGCCGGGGTCAGCGAGGGCAGTTGGTTGAGAGGGTGATGTTCGGGCAGCGCCAGCAGCATCGGGTCGTCCAGTACCTGAAAGCCCAGCAGGTCCGGGTCGTCGATCGTCGGCGGTTCACTGACCAGCGCGATATCGAGGCTACGCTGACGCAGGCCTTCCAGTTGCTCGGCAGAACTCAGGTTGTACAGCGCGACATGCACGTTCGGCCGGTCGACCCGCAGCACACGCAAGGCATTGGGCAAGACCCCGGCGTGCATCGCGTTTTCGATGTAGCCGATGCACAGGCCGCCTTCTTCGCCACGGCCCAGGCGTTTGCCGAGAGATTCCAGGCGGTTGGCGTGGGTCAGCAGGGCGCGGGTTTCGGCGAGAAAGGTCTGGCCGTCGCGGGTCAGGCGGATGCGCTGCTGGCTGCGTTCGAACAGGGTCAGGCCCAGGCGCTCTTCCAGCTGGGCGATCTGCCGGCTCAGGGGCGATTGGGAAATGTGCAGGCGCTCGGCGGCGCGGCCGACGTGTTCTTCCTCGGCGACGGCGACGAAGTAGCGCAATTGGCGGATGTCGATCATGTCAGACCTTCAAGGACTCAAGTGCTGCGGATTATGTCTTGGACGGTCTGAGTGGCGCAATCTAGGATCTGCTCAACGGTCAACACCGAACACGAACTACGAGGACAGCATCATGAGCTTGAAAGACAAACTCCCCGGCCAACTCGGCTTTGGCACCGCGCCACTGGGCAACATGTTCCGCGCCATTCCTGAAGAAGAAGCCCAGGCTACCGTGCACGCGGCGTGGGATGCCGGCGTGCGTTACTTCGACACCGCGCCGTTCTACGGCTCGGGCCTTTCGGAAATCCGCCTCGGCGAAGCACTGTCTCGATACAAGCGCGACGACTATGTGCTCAGCACCAAGGTCGGCCGGGTGATTCTCGATGAAGTCGAAGACGCCGCCGCCCGGGATCTGGGCGAGAAAAGCGGAGTGTTCGAGCACGGTCGCCCGAACAAGATCGTCAACGACTACAGTGCCGACGCCACCTTGCGCTCGATCGAAGACAGCCTCAAACGTCTGAAAACCGATCGCCTCGACATCGTCTGGGTCCACGACATCGCTCAGGATTTCTACGGCGACCAATGGCTCGAGTATTTCAATCAGGCCCGTACCGGCGCCTTCAAAGTCCTGACCCGCCTGCGTGAAGAAGGCGTGATCAAGGGCTGGGGCCTGGGCGTGAACAAGGTTGAACCGTGCGAGTTGACGCTGGACCTGACCGAGGCGCAGCCTGACGGCTTCCTGCTGGCCGGCCGCTACACCTTGCTTGACCACGACCGTGCCTTGCAGCGTCTGATGGATTCGGCCCGGGCGCAGAACTTTGAAATCGTGGTCGGCGGCCCATACAGCTCGGGGATTCTGGCCGGTGGCGCGCACTTCGAATACCAGAAGGCCAGTCCTGAAATCGTTGCCAGAGTCGAGCAGATCAAACGCATCGCTGCCGCCTACGGCGTCGATGTCAAAGCGGCTGCACTACAATTCTCGCTGGCCAATCCGGCCGTGGCGGCCGTGATTCCCGGCGCGAGCAAACCGGGGCGCATCGCTGAAGATGTAGCAGCGCTGTCGGCGGTCATTCCGGCCGGTTTCTGGCAGGCCATGCGTGAAGCGAAACTGGTGTCCGAACGTGCACCATTACCCATCGACGAGGTGAAAGCATGAAGATCGATCTGAGCGGAAAACTGGCGATTGTCAGCGGCAGCACGGCGGGCATCGGTTTGGGCATCAGCCAGTCGCTGGCCGAGGCGGGCGCCACGGTGGTGGTGATCGGTCGCGACGCGGCCAAGGTCGAGCAGGCGCTGGCAAGCATTCGAGACAAGGTGCCGGGCGCGCAACTGCGGGGTCTGACGGCGGATCTGGGCACGGCCGAAGGCGCGCAGAAACTGTTCGCCGCCGAACCGAAAGCCGACATCCTGGTGAACAACCTCGGCATCTACAACGCCGTGGATTTCTTCGATGCGCCGGACGATGAGTGGACGCGCTTCTATGAAATCAACGTGATCTCCGGCGTGCGCCTGTCGCGGCATTACGTGCCGGCGATGGTCGAGCAGGGCTGGGGCCGGGTGATCTTCCTGTCTTCGGAATCCGGCGTGGCCACCCCGGCCGACATGATCAACTACGGCGTGACCAAAAGCGCCAACCTCGCGGTGTCCCATGGCCTGGCAAAACGCCTGGCGGGCACCGGGGTTACGGTCAACGCGATCCTCCCGGGGCCGACCTTCACCGACGGTGTCGAAGAAATGCTCAAGGATGCCGCCGCCGAATCTGGGCGCAGCCTGCGGGACGAGGCTGACGCCTTTGTGCGCCGGGCCCGTCCGAGCTCGATCATCCAGCGCGTGGCGGATGTCGAAGAGGTCGCGCACCTGGTCACCTACATCGCTTCACCGCTGTCTTCGGCCACCACCGGCGCCGCTTTGCGGGTCGACGGCGGCGTGGTCGACAGCCTGACTATCTGAATTCATCGAGAGAGACTTTTTATTTATGGCAACAGCATCAGCAACGATCGACATCCCGGCTTCGGCCGATCAGGTCTGGCAATTGATTGGCGGCTTCAACACCTTGCCGGACTGGCTGCCGTTCATTCCCAACAGCGAGCTGAGTGAAGGCGGGCGCGTGCGCACCCTGCAAACCGCTGACGGTGGCGTGGTGGTCGAGCGTCTGGAAACGTTCGATAACGCGGGCAAAACCTACAGCTATTCGATTCTGCAGGCACCGTTTCCGGCCACCGATTATCTGGCGACGATTCGTGTTGAGCCCCAAGGGCAGGGCGCGAAGGTGACGTGGTCGGGACGCTTCACGGCCAAGGGCGTGACTGATGAGGAAGTGGTGGCGCTGTTTAGAGGGATCTATCAGGGCGGGCTCGAAGCGCTGCGCGCCAACTACCCCGCCTGAGTTTCTGCAAGAACCCCTTGTGGGAGCTAGCCTGCTAGCGATAACGGTCGATCATTCAACTATTCATTGACTGACACGCCGTCATCGCCAGCAGGCTGGTTCCCACATGGGGAATACATGAAGTTCAAGACTGTGAAATCAGACTCTGCCGACAATCCAGCACCAGCTTCGCCCCGCCCAGATCGCTGCGTCCCACCTCAAGGCTGAACCCATGCAGGTTGACGATCGCCGCGACGATCGACAGTCCCAGACCAAAGCCGTTCTGCAATTGCCCGCCCTCGGCGCGGTAGAACCGCTGGAACACCGCCTCCCGTTCCGACTCGGGAATGCCGGGCCCGGAGTCATGCACTTCGATCCGCGTATGCCCCGCATCATTGACCCCGCGCAACACCACCGTGCCACCGGCCGGGGTGAACTTGATCGAGTTGCTCAACAGGTTCGCCAGCGCTTCAAACAGCAACGCCCGATCGCCGTTCAACATCGGCAGCGTTTCAGGCATGTTCAGCTCGAAACGCAGCTCGTCGTCTTCGGCCAGCGGCAGATAGAACTCGTGCAGTTCCTGCAGCAACAACACCGGATCAAGCTCGACAAACCCCGAGCGCCGCTGACGATCCTCAAGCTCGGAAATCCTCAGCAACCCGCGAAACCGCGCCATCAGCGTATCGGCCTCGGCCAGCACCAGATCCAGTTGCACCGCTTCCGGCGAGCCTTCGCCGGCCTGCTGCTGCATGCGATACAACTGCGCGCGCAAGCGGGTCAGCGGGGTGCGCAGGTCATGGGCGATGTTGTCGCACACGCCTTTGACTTCGTTCATCAAGCGCTCGATGCGATCGAGCATGGCATTGACGATGGCGGCGAGCATGTCCAGCTCATCTCGGCGATTGGACAGTGGCAAACGGTGGGTCAGATCGCCGGCGACAATCGACTGGGCGCTGGCCTGGATCGCCCGGATCCGCCGCAGCGGCCGACGACGCAGCAGATGCCAGCCGATGATCCCCGGCACAATCGTCAGCGACACGCCCCAGAGCAGCGCATGCAGAATGATCTTCGTCACCGCGAACAGCGAGCCGTTGTCACGCAGCAGCACCAGCCAGCGACCGTCGCGGGTCGGGGTGGCTACCGCGTCGCAGCTGTCGGCGGGCAGGGTCGGGTCGTCGGAGTCGGCGCATTCGCTGAGCATGTGGATCTTGCCGTCCAGCGGCAGGCCCTCGGGGATCCTCTGCAACGCGCCACCCAGGTAACGGTGCTGAGCGTCGAACAGACCGTAGGCGTCGATGCCACGAATGTCGAACGTCATGCTGGCGGCGAGCGCGTCTTCCAGCTGATCGCCGCGAAAGTGCGAAAACAGATGCTGACGTTGCATCAGCGAATGTTTGGCCAGATTGTCGAGATAACCGGACACCTCGAAGTACATGACACCCATGAGGATCGCGCTCCAGGCCACGAACAACGAACTGTACAGCGCCAGCAAGCGGCTGCTGGAGGAGCGCCAACCGTCAGACGGGTTCGGCAATGACATAACCCGAGCCTCGCACCGTGCGGATCAGCGGGACATTGCCCGGCGGGTCGATCTTCTTGCGCAGGCGGCCGATGTGCACGTCGATCAGGTTAGTGCCGGGGTCGAAGTGATAGCCCCAGACTTCCTCGAAAATCATCATCCGCGACAGGATCTGGCCGCTGTTGCGCATCAGGAATTCCAGCAATTTGTACTCGGTCGGCAACAATGTCAGCACCTGCTCGGCGCGTCGGGCTTCGTGGCTGATCAGGTCGAGTTGCAGGTCCGCCACCTGCAACGTGGTCGGCTGGGCGCCGTTGCTGTTCTGGCGACGCAGCAACACTTCGACCCGGGCGGCCATTTCATCGGTGGCGAACGGTTTGGTCAGGTAGTCATCGCCGCCGGCGCGCAAGCCGCGAACGCGCTCGTCGACATCGGAGAGGGCGCTGATCATCAGGATCGGCGTGGCCACGCCCATGGTGCGCAGGGTGGTGACGATGGCCAGGCCATCAAGCTCCGGCAGCATGCGGTCGAGGGTGATCAGGTCGTAGTTGCCGCTGACGGCGCGGTCCAGGCCTTCACGGCCGTTGTCGACCCAGTCCACGTCGAGGCCGTGGCTGCTCAGTTCGGCGACAATTTCCCGGGCGGTCACGGCGTCGTCTTCGATGGTGAGGATGCGAGTCATGGTGGGCCTGCTGGTCTGTTCAAACGCAATGGCAGCATTTTGCCAAGATTTTGCGCCGGCGCTTTAAATTAACTTTCATGTTTTAGCGGATACAAACGCCACGGCCGGGCTTTTGTGCCAATGCATAAAACCCGCTGTTATCGACCCGTTGTTGCAATTTGCATGGTCTTAGGAAGTTCAGACTTTTTAAGCTATTGAATTCAAACGATTTATTTAATGTGGGCGACTGGCACGGTCACTGCAATTCCTCTGTTGACGAGTTGTAACACCATTTTTCATGCCTGGAGCACTACAACAATGAATAGATCCTCTGATGGGTTTTATCCTGCCTACGAAGGAGAGTCGAGCAACGTCTCGGGGGTGTCCTGGGGCGCGATCTTCGCAGGGGCTGCCGCTGCGGCGGCACTGTCGCTGATTCTCGTGCTGCTGGGCTTCGGTCTGGGCTTCTCCGCCGTTTCACCGTGGGCCGGGGAGGGCGTCAGCGCCAAGGGCCTGGGCATTTCCACCATTATCTGGCTGGCGGCCACGCAAATCATCGCTTCGGGGCTCGGCGGCTACATTGCTGGTCGCTTGCGAGTGAAGTGGGCCAACATGCACGGTGACGAGGTGTATTTCCGCGACACCGCCCATGGCTTCCTTTCCTGGTGTGTCGCGACGCTGGTCACCGCAACGCTGGTGGTCGGCTCGGTCAGCAGCATCGTCAGCGGTGGCGTGCAGGCCGGTGCGAGTGTTGTCGGCGGCGCTGCCGGTGCCATGACGCAAGCGGCCGGCACAGCGGCCGGCAACACCGACAGTGACCAGTACGGCTACTTCGTCGACAGCCTGTTCCGCGACGATCGTCCCGCCGCCGTCAGCGATGACGCCGCCCGTGGCACCGTAACCCGGATCTTCGCCCAAAGCCTGGCCAACGGTCAGCTCAGCGCCGAAGACCGTACCTACCTCGCACAACTGGTCGCTCAGCGTACCAACCTGACCCAGGCCGACGCCGAACGTCGGGTCGATGAAATCTACGCCCGTACCCAGAAAGCCATCGCCGACGCCAAGCTGAAAGCGCAACAAGCCGCCGACACCGCCGCCAAAGTCGCTGCCTGGACCACGCTGTGGATGTTCATCGCACTGTTGGCCGGTGCGTTCTTCGCCAGCCTCTCGGCCACCTTCGGCGGTCGTCGCCGGGATGCGGTCGAGTACGTCGAAGTCGAAACCTACACCACGACCACGCTGCCGCCAGTCCGTTAATCAAGGAGAACCACCATGCGCTCACTACTGCTGTTTTTCCTCGGTGTTCCAATCCCGATCATCATCCTGATCGCCCTGTTCGTGCACTGATTCCTTGAGGCACATGCCTTGGCCGCTTCCACCTTCGGGTTGAAGCGGCTTTTTGCTTTCTGCGCGGGGCCGAAGGCGCAGAACCGACCAGTCATTTCCATGGCCTGGATCAATATTCGTCGGCGCAATATCCCCTACCGTGAAATTTCCAGGCCCTTGCCGCTGGATCGACTACATTGCTTGCGCGCACTTTGCTGCGCGAGCGGAACCAACCTGCCGGCCCGATAGAGAGATAACACCCGACGTGCCGGCGAGGTGTAGTGCAGCAAGGAGCTGTTTCAACCTCACCTGAACTTTTCACGGATGATCATTGCAATGCACTGCCTAGAAAGAACCTTCGATATCCAGCCTTTGGCGCAGGCGGATATGACTGTCCACATCAACGGCCAGCCGGTCACCGCCGCCATCGGCGAAACCGTGCTCAGCGTCATTCAGTCCCTCGGCGTGCGCCAGGTCGCGCGCAACGATCACAACCAGATCAGCGGTGCCTATTGCGGCATGGGCGTGTGCCAGTGCTGCCTGGTGAAAATCAACGGCCGGCACAAGCGCCGCGCCTGCCAGACCGTGGTACGCGAGGGCATGCTGATCGAAACCCAGGTCAACCGTATTCACGGGCAGGAGGTGGTATGAGCCTGCATCCGGTGATCGTCGGCGGTGGTCCGGCGGGAATGGCCGCGGCCATCGAACTGGCCCTGCACGGGGTGCGCTGCACCTTGCTGGAAGAGGCTTCGCGCCTGGGTGGCGTGGTCTATCGCGGGCCGCTGCGTGACGGCGTGCAGCTGGATTACCTGGGGCCGCGCTATGCCGAGGCGCTGGGCAAACTACACGGTGATTTTCAGGAGCAGTCCGGGCTGATCGACGTGCGCCTCAACCACCGCGTGGTCGGCGCCGAAGGCACGCGCTCGCTGGTGGTGCTGGACGGCGACGAGCGTCTGCACGAAATCGAATACCCGCAGTTGCTGCTGGCCGCCGGTTGCCATGAACGCAGCGTGCCGTTTCCAGGCTGGACGCTGCCCGGCGTGATCATGCTCGGCGGCCTGCAATTGCAGATCAAAAGTGGCGTGGTCAAACCGCAGGGGCCGGTGGTGATTGCCGGTACCGGGCCGCTGTTGCCGCTGGTGGCGACCCAGTTGCATGCGTCGGGTGTGAGCGTGGCCGGGGTCTACGAGGCCTGCGCATTCGGCAAGATCGCCAAGGAAAGTCTGGCACTGCTGAACAAGCCGCAACTGTTCCTCGATGGCTTGAGCATGCTCGCTTATCTGAAACTGCATGGCATCCCGATGAACTACGGCTGGGGCGTGGTCGAAGCGCACGGCGAAGGCGAACTGAAAAGCGTCAGCGTGGCGCCGTACTCGGCAACGTGGGAGCCGGACATGAGTCGCGTCGAACGCTTCGAGGCGAAGACACTCGCGGTCGGCTACGGCTTCATTCCGCGCACGCAACTGAGTCAGCAAATGGGCCTGGATCACGGCTTCAGCGACGACGGTTACCTGCGCGCCAACGCCAACATCTGGCAGCAAAGCAGCGAGCCCCACGTGCATCTGGCCGGTGACATGGGCGGGATTCGCGGCGGTGAAGCGGCGATGCTGGCCGGCAAGATCGCGGCGACCTCGATCCTGCTGCAACGCGGTGTGCTCGAAGAGGAACTGGCGCGCGTCCGTCGCGACCGTTATCTGGGCAAACTCAAAGCCATCGTGCGCTTCCGCGCGGCGGTGGATCGCTACACCGAACGCGGCGTCGGGCAGACCGCATTGCCGGCTGCCGACACGGTGATCTGCCGCTGCGAACACGCGACCCGCGCCGACATCGACCGCGCGCTGGAGCAGGGCGTGCAAGACATCGCCAGCCTGAAAATGCGCACCCGCGTAAGCATGGGCGACTGTCAGGGGCGGATGTGCGTCGGCTATTGCAGCGACCGCTTGCGTCAGTCCACCGGGCGCAAGGATGTCGGCTGGCTGCGGCCGCGCTTCCCCATCGATCCGATTCCTTTTTCCGCGTTCCAGTCCCTCGGCACGGAGGCCGTTTCCCATGAGTAAGTTCTATGACGTGGTCATCGCCGGCGGCGGTGTGATCGGCGCGTCCATCGCCTACCAATTGTCCAAGCGCAAAGGCCTCAAGGTTGCGCTGATCGACGCCAAGCGCCCGGGCAACGCGACCCGCGCTTCGGCCGGTGGTTTGTGGGCGATTGGCGAGTCGGTGGGATTGGGTTGCGGGGTGATTTTCTTCCGCATGATGTCGGCCAACCGCAAGCGCGAAACCCAGGGCGCGGCGGTGGCGGTTGACTCCAGCACACCGCACATCCTGCCGCCGTCGTTTTTCGATTTCGCCTTGCAGTCCAACGCGCTGTACCCGGCGCTGCACCGCGAGCTGCGTGACAATCACGGGATGGATTTCAAGTTCGAAAAGACCGGGCTCAAATTCGTGATCTATGACGATGAAGACCGGTTGTACGCCGAGCACATCGTCGGCTGCATTCCGCACCTGGCCGATCAGGTGCGCTGGCTGGATCAGGCGGCATTGCGCGAGTCAGAGCCGAGCGTCAGCCATGAAGCGCGCGGGGCGCTGGAGTTTCTCTGCGACCACCAGGTCAGCCCGTTCCGCCTGGCCGACGCCTACACCGAAGGTGCCCGGCAGAATGGCGTGGACATGTACGTCAACACCAACATAACCGGCGTGCTGCATCACGGCACGCGGGTGACTGGCGTACAGACGGCCGAAGCCGGGGTGTTTCACTGCAAGACCCTGATCAACGCCGCTGGCGCTTGGGCGGCGGATTTGAGCGAGTGGGCCACGGGCATTCGCATTCCGGTGAAACCGGTGAAAGGCCAGATCCTGCTGACCGAGCGCCTGCCGAAAATCCTCAACGGTTGCCTGACCACCAGCGATTGCTACATGGCGCAGAAGGACAACGGCGAAATCCTGATCGGCAGCACCACCGAGGACAAGGGCTTCGACGTCACCACCACCTGGCCGGAAATCGCCGGGCTGGTGCAGGGCGCGGTGCGTTGTCTGCCGGAACTGGCGGACATCAACCTCAAGCGTACCTGGGCCGGATTGCGGCCGGGCTCGCCGGATGAGTTGCCGATTCTCGGGCCGATGGCCGGGGTCGAGGGTTACCTCAACGCCTGTGGGCATTTCCGCACCGGGGTGCTGACGTCGGCGATTACCGGGGTGTTGCTGGACAAACTGGTCAACGATGAACCGCTGCCGCTGGACATCACGCCGTTTCTGGCGGACCGGTTTGAAGTGGCGCCGGCCAAAGAAGAGAGGGAGCTGGAGATAGCCTGAGCCTGCTGGCTGTGATCGTTCCCACGTCGAACCGTCCGCGTGGGAATGCAGCCCGGGACGCTCCGCGTCCCTTCCAGAGCTGGAACGCGGAGCGTCCCTTGAGGCATTCCCACGCAGAGCGTGGGAACGATCATCAACTCTGAAAACGTCAGGACTTGCCCGATTGCTCTTCCAGTTGATCCGACTCGAACAACCGGGCCAGTTCCGCCCGCGCTTCCTGCGCGGTCTGCAGCACTTTGGCCGCGTCGTCGTACACCGCGTGTTGAGCCTCGAGTACCTGTTCGTCATGGTGCTTGAAGCGCTTGATCCGCGCATCGGCCTGGGCCTGGGTCAAGCCAAGGCCAACCAGGGTGCGGCGGCTCATTTCCAGGCTTGAGTAATAGGTCTCCCGGATCGGATCGGCCCCGACATCCACCAGCCGATGCACATGCTGCCGGTTACGCGCCCGGGCGATGATCTTCATGTCTGGATAGAGCTTGCGCACGATCTCAGCGGTCTTGATGTTGGTTTCCGGATCATCCGTGGCAATCACGAAGTACTCCGCTTCACCGACCTTGGCCGCACTGAGGATTTCCGGACGCATCGGGTCACCGTAGAACACCGGTACGCCACCAAAACTGCGCGACAGTTCGATGGTTTCCACCGAGGTGTCCAGCGCCACGAACTTGATGTTCTGCGCCCGCAGGATCCGCGCCACGATCTGACCCATCCGGCCCATGCCGGCGATCACCACTCGCGGGGTTTCGGTTTCGATCTGGCGGAATTTCTCCGGCACTTCCACTGGCTGCACCTTGGGGCTGACCAATCGTGCGCAGATCAGCAGCAACAACGGCGTAACCGCCATCGACAGGGTGATGGTGAGTACCAGCAGGTCATACAGACGCGGTTCGAACAGGCCCTGATCGCGGCCGATCTTGAACACCACAAACGCGAATTCACCGCCCGCCGCCAGCACGATGCCTAGGCGAATCGCACTGACCTTGTTCAATCCACCGGCCAGACGTCCGACCACAAACAACAACGGCAACTTCAGGGCGATCAGCAGCAACGTCAGGCCCAGCACCGTGATCGGCGCGCTGAGCAGCAGACTGAGGTTGGCGCCCATGCCGACGCTGATGAAAAACAACCCGAGCAGCAGGCCCTTGAACGGCTCGATCTGCGCTTCCAGCTCATGGCGATATTCCGAATCCGCCAGCAGCAACCCGGCGAGAAATGCGCCCAGCGCCATCGACACACCGACCATGTCCATCAGCCATGCGGTGCCGATTACCACCAGCAACGCAGTGGCGGTAGAGACTTCCGGCAGACCGGTTTTCGCCACCACGCGGAACACCGGACGCAACAGATATCGCCCGCCGATCACCACCACGGCGATGCTGCCGAGCACCTGCAAACTGTGGCGCACATCGTCGGCGGTGCTGGTGTGGTGATCGACGCCCGCGAGCATCGGCACCAGCGCGATCAGCGGGATCGCGGCGATGTCCTGGAACAGCAGAATCGCAAACGCCAACCGCCCGTGGGGGCTGGTCAGTTCCTTGCGCTCGGCGAGGCTTTGCAGGCCGAATGCGGTGGACGACAGCGCCAGGCCCAGGCCCAAGACAATCGCGCTGTTCAACGGCTGACCGAACACCGACAACGCCAGCACCCCGATCACCGAACCGGTCAGCAGCACCTGCGCCAGACCCACGCCGAACACCGATTTGCGCATCACCCACAAACGTCGCGGCGACAGCTCAAGACCGATGATGAACAACAGCAGCACCACGCCCAGTTCCGAGATATGGCTGACACTTTGCGGATTGCCGATCAGACCCAGTACCGACGGGCCGATGATCACCCCGGCAAACAGATAACCGAGCACCGCGCCCAGTTGCAGGCGCTTGGCCAGGGGAACGGTGAGCACGGCGGCGAAGAGAAAGACGACGGCGGCTTGCAACAGATTGCCTTCATGGGGCATGAGCGGAACTCCAGTAACGCGGTACGGCGGGGGGCGACAAGGATAAAGGCTGAAATGATTGCAGATCCAGCGCAGAGCCTGATTGAGCAGATGTGCTTCTGTAATAATTTGCATCAATTGGTTACATTTATAGCCTCAGCGAATCAATTCCTTCGAGTTTTCCATGGCCATCAACTTCGACCTCAACGACCTGCAAGCCTTTCGCGCCGTGGTCGAGCAGGGCAGTTTCCGCAAGGCCGCCGACACCGTGCGCCTGTCGCAACCGGCCCTGAGCCGGCGCATCGAAAAGCTCGAAGACGCCCTCGGCGTGAAGCTGTTCGAACGCACCACGCGCAAGGTCAGCCTGACCCAGGCCGGACGCGGTTTCATGCCCAGCGTCGAACGCTTGCTCGACGATCTGGACGTCGCGTTGCTCGGCATCAGCGAAGTCGCCTCGAATCGGCAGGGCCACGTAACCGTCGCTTGCGTGCCGTCGGCGGCGTACTACTTCATGCCGAGCGTGGTCGCCCGTTATCACCAGCAGTTTCCGCGAATCAAAGTCAAAGTCCTCGATTCCAGCGCCCACGACGTGCTGAGCGCGGTGGTCAACGGCGAGGCGGATTTCGGTCTGAGTTTCATGGGTACCCAGGAGGCGGGCGTGGATTTCGAGCCGCTGGTGCAGGAGAGCTACGTAGTCGCCTGTCGCCGCGATCATCCGTTGGCCGGAAGCAGTAGTGTGACCTGGGACGAGTTCTACCGGCAGGATTACATCTCGCTCGACAAGACCTCGGGCAACCGTTTTCTGCTGGATCAGGCCCTGGCCAAAGTGGTGCCGCAGCGCCCGAGCATTTGCGAGACGCGGCATGTGACGACCATGATTGGTCTGGTGGAAGCGGGATTGGGTGTGGCGGCGGTGCCGCTGATGGCGATGCCGGCGGCGGATCATCCGATTCTGACGCGGGTGCCGCTGACCGATCCGCAAGTGATGCGCAGCGTCGGCATCATCAAACGCCGGGGTCGTACGCTGACCCCGGCGGCACTGGAGCTGGAGCGGCTGGTGGTGGAAATGAAAGTCCAGCCGCCGACGGTCAGCGCTTGACCGAATCCAGACCGGTGGCCTGCACGTCAGGCTGGGCTGCAGGTGCGGCCAGATAAGCGAGCAACGCCTTGGCTTCCTGCGGATGCTGCGCACCCACCGGAATCCCCGCTGCAAACCGCGTTACCGACTGCACCGATTCAGGAATCTTCGCCACAAAACTCACCCCCGGCACCGGCAGCAATTCGCTGACCTGCTGGAAGCCCAGTTGATAGTCGCCGGTGGCGACCACCGAGCCGACCGGGATTTTCGGGATCATCTTCGCCTTCGGTTTCAGCTGATCTTCGATGCCGAGTTTCTTGAACAATTGCTGCTCGATGTACACGCCGCTGGCGCTGTCGGAGTAGGCCACCGACTGGGCGTCGAGCAGGGTTTTCTTCAGGGCGTCGACGTTGCTGATGTCCGGTTTCGGCGCGCCTTCGCGCACCACCAGGCCGATCCGCGAATCCGCCAGCTCCACACGCGAAGCCGGGTCGACCTTGCCTTGCTTGATCAGATCATCGAGGGCGTAGCCGACCATGATCACCACGTCGGCCTTTTCACCACGGGCGAGGCGATTGGGGATTGCCTCCGGCGCCTTGCCCATCGACGGGCCGAGTTGGGTGTCCAGCGTGTTGCCGGTGGCGGCGGCGAATTTCGGCCCGAGGATCTTGTAGGCGGCGGTGAAGCCGCCGGAGGTCATGACCCGCAGTTCTTCGGCCTGGGCCGCAACGTTGAACGCAAGACCGGCGAGCAGGGCGGTAACGGTAAACAGTTTTTTCATGGTGATGTTCTCAGGCAGTAACAGGTTGCAGACGACCGCCGGCCCGGCGATACAGATAAAGCGTCGCGCACAATGCGCAGAGCGCGCCGATGCTCATCCAGTAACCCGGTGCGGCTTTGTCGCCGGTGTACTGGATCAGGAAGGTCGACATCGCTGGAGTGAATCCGCCGAACACGGCAGTGGCGAGGCTGTAAGCCAGGGAGAAACCGGCCACCCGCACTTCCACCGGCATGATTTCGGTCAGCGCCGGAATCATTGCGCCGTTGTACAGGCCGTAGATAAACGACAGCCACAACAGCGACAGCAGCATGTGGCTGAAGCTCGGCGCCTGCACCAGATACGACAGCGCCGGATAAGTGGTGGCCAGCGCCAGCAGCGCCATGGCGATCAGCACCGGACGGCGGCCGACGCGATCGGACAACGCGCCGCCAATCGGCAGCCAGAAGAAGTTGGAAACGGCCACCAGCAGCGTCACCAGCAACGCATCGGATGTGCTCAGGTGCAGCACGGTTTTGCCGAAGGTCGGTGCGTACACGGTGATCAGGTAGAACGCAGTGGTAGTCAGGGCAACCATCAGCATCCCGCCCAGCACCACGCCCCAGTTCTGGCCGAGGGTGCGAAACACTTCCTTCATGCTTGGACGATGTTTGCGAGCGGCGAACTCTTCGGTTTCCGCCAGATTGCGCCGCAGAAAGAAGATGAACGGCACGATCATGCAGCCGACGAAAAACGGAATCCGCCAGCCCCAATCGGCGACAGCTTCCGGCGCCATCCACTGGTTCAAACCGTAACCTAGCGCGGCGGCGACGACGATGGCCACCTGCTGACTGGCCGACTGCCAGGCGGTGAAAAAGCCTTTGCGACCGGGTGTAGCGATCTCCGAGAGATACACCGAAACCCCGCCCAATTCCGCACCCGCGGAGAAACCTTGCAACAGCCTTCCGATCAACACCAGCGCCGGGGCGAACAGACCGATGGTTTCGTATCCGGGCACCAGCACAATCAAGATCGTGCCGCTGGCCATGATCGACAGGGTGACGATCAGACCTTTGCGCCGACCGACGTCATCGATGTACGCGCCGAGCACGATGGCCCCCAGCGGACGCATCAAAAAGCCTGCGCCGAACACTGCGAAAGTCATCATCAGGGACGCGAACTCACTGCTCGCCGGAAAGAACACCGCCGCGATCTGCGTGGCGTAGAAACCGAACAGAAAGAAGTCGAACTGTTCGAGGAAGTTACCCGAGGTCACCCGGAAAATGGCGCCGGCCCGCGAGCCGCCGTGTGGGATTGAGGCTGTCATAGAAAAGTACTCCACCGCTTTTATGACGTGCGCGACGGGGAGGCGGCGCACGGTTCTTATTGGGGCGGATAGTGGCGCGCAAGGATCGATTTGTTAATTGCATTGTTGGCATGGATTGATGCGCTATGCAGATCAATGGCGTGCTATGGCAGCTGTTTTGGCGTCGCTGCCTGTACGGTTCTGGCTACCATCGAGTCTTGCGCTGGTGCGGCGATGTTCACAAAAGTCCCGTCCCAGTCAGGGTCTATCCTGCGAATGCGTTCACGCAGATCCGGATGGCCCGAGAGCAGAAGAGAGCTGGAAGTGCCAGGGCCGAAAAACAGGTGGCTGAACTCGGCGGCACGGGCGGCCTTGAGGGTCGAGCCCATTTTGTATCCGCCGATTTTCTTCAGTGCCCCGGCAATACTGTCGGGGTTGCGGGTGTATTGCACGGCGGTCGCATCGGCCAGGAATTCGCGTTGCCGGCTGACTGCAGCCTTGATCAGGTTGCCGAAGAACGTCCCGGAGAATCCGACAATGCACAGCGCAGTGCCAAACATGCTGACCAGAATGGTCGGCTGCTTACGATTGGCAGATGAGTGTGGTGTGTCCTCAAGACCGCGCAAGAGATGGTTTCCCGCCAACCCGATCACCATGATCCCATGGACGATCGCTACCAGTTGAGTGTTCAGGCGCATGTCGCCGTTATAGATATGGCTGAATTCGTGGGCGATAACGCCTTGCAGTTCATCGCGTGACAACAGGCTTATCGCACCTTGAGTGACGCCAATCACTGCATCCTGAGGAGCGAGGCCGGCAGCAAATGCATTGATGCCCAGATCTGGCAGCAGATACACGGGAGGGACTGCGGTGCCGGACGCCAAGGCCATTTCCTCCACTACGTTGACCAGGCGGCGCTCTTCCAGAGTCCGCGCGTCATGGTTGATCAGACGACCACCCAAACGGCGCGCTACCACTTTGCCGCCCCCTTTCAGTTCGATGTATTTGACCAGCCCGCCGAGCAACACAACACCCGTTACCAGCGCTGCAATGATCGCGAAAAACTGCCAGTTTTCCGCAAGATCCTCGAGCGTTTTGCCGTACGAGATCGGCAGAATCAGTAGCATGAAGGACACAAGAATCAAGCCGAGTACGGCGAGAAACATCAGGATCACGAGCTGCACCGAGCGACGTTTGGCCCGGCACTGTTGTTCAAAGAAATTCATCTAGCCATCCGTGGACGTGGAGTCTGAATCAATCCGCCGTTGCCGTCATCTGATCAGGCACCGGTTTGCCCGCTGCGGCAGCCGTCGTAAAACTCCCGTCCCACTGCGGATCGATCCGACGAATCCGCACGCTCAGATCAGGGTGGGTCGCAAACATCCGGCTCAGCCAACCTGATCCGCCTGTGCTGAAGAACAAATGACTGAATTCGGCGGCACGGGGGGAGTTGATGACGGAACCTTGTTTATGGGCGCCGATTTTTTTCAGGGCACCGACAATGCTTTGCGGATTGCGCGTGTATTGCACCGCGCTGGCATCGGCGAGGAATTCACGCTGGCGACTGACAGCCGCCTTGATCAAATTGCCATAGAGATTTCCGATAAATCCGGCCACGCACAGTGCGAAACCGAGCGCAAAAACCACCAGCATCAACCGCACGTCGCGTTTGTCGCGTTTGAGCAGGCTGGCCAGTATGTAAGTGCCAGCCAGCCCCAACACCAACAGGCCGTGCACCACTGCCACCAGTTGCGTGTTGAGGCGCATGTCACCGTTGAAAATGTGGCTGAATTCGTGGGCGATCACCCCTTGCAGTTCTTCCCGGGTCAGCAGCGCCACCGCGCCACGGGTCACACCAATGGCCGCGTCCTCCGGTGTAAATCCGGCCGCGAAGGCGTTGATGCTTTCGTCGGGTAACAGATACACCGCCGGCATGCAGGTGCCGGAGGCAATCGCCATTTCTTCGACGACGTTCATCAACCGCTGCTCGTCCTGGGTACGCACATTGCCATTGAGCAGGCGGCCACCCAGTTTCTCCGCGACGACCTTGCCGCCCGCGCGCAGCTGCCGATATTTCAGCAGACCGCCAATCACCACGATGCTGCTAATGAACGATGCGATAACGGCCATTGCCAGAAACGCGTCCGCCAGCGTGCCAGTCCCGCTCAGGTAATCCTCAAAACCATTGAAGACGAAGGGCAGGCTGGTCATCCCGATCAGCATGACAATCGCCAGAATCATCATGCACACCAGCCGTTGCGTCTGGTTTCGGGCCTGGGTTTGTCGTTCGAAAAAGTTCATCGAGCCATCCATGGAGAGAAGAAGTCAGAAAGAAACGTTGGGCGCGGTCTTGATGGCCAGCGTATCGGCAAACTTCAACGGAACCGCATCCTCGCGATGGCCAAAACTGGCCGCCAGCAGCACCGCCGGAAAGCTCTGCTTGAGCGTGTTGTAGGCCATCACCGCATCGTTGAACGCCTGCCGCGCGAAACTCACCTTGTTTTCGGTGCTGCTCAGCTCTTCGCTCAGTTGTTGCATGTTCTGCGAGGCCTTGAGTTCCGGATAAGCCTCCAGCGTCAGGTTCAAGCGACCCACCGCGCTGCTGAGTGCGCTGTCCGCCCGCCCCAATTGCGCGATGTTCTGGGCGCTGCCCGGTTTCGCCTGTGCAGCCTCAAGTCCGGCCACGGCGGCATTGCGTGCGGCGATCACCGCTTCAAGGGTTTCGCGCTCATGGGCCAGATAACCCTTGGCAATGCTGACCAGATTGGGGATCAGGTCATAGCGGCGTTTGAGCTGCACTTCGACCTGGGCAAATGCGTTCTTGATCTCGTTGCGCCGGGCAACAAGCTTGTTGAAAAGATTGACAGCGTAGAGCCCCAGCAGCGCAAGCAATACCAGATTGACGATGAGGTAGATCTTCACGGTGATGTCCTTATTCACTCGGCAGGGGCGCGCGATCTTATCGCAAATGGATGCCGTTGACTGTATTCGCCCGGTGGCGGACGAGCCCGGATCGCGTTCCGGGGCGCGACTACAATCTCCGGTTCAGCTTCATAAAAAAACAAGGAATGATTCCAGAGCCGCGCAGTCGGAGTTCAGGTATCACATATCTCAGGAGGTTCACCGATGAACAACAAGACCCTAATCGCCAGCCTGGCCCTCGTCGCCGGCATCGCCGGGATCAGCCCTCTCGTTCAAGCGGCGCAAACCTCGAACGACACCGTCGAACAATCACCGACCGGCAACCGCGAACTGAACGTCAACGACCGCGCCCCGGATATCTACCAGCGCAGCGAAAAAGCCATCAAAAACTGGAAACAGAAAGGCCTCAAGCAGCCGGAACCGCAGGCGCAGTGGGTACAGATCAACGATAAATACGTGATGGTGATGATCACCAACGGGACGATTGTGGCGATTCAGCCGGTGGAGCGCTGACCTCAAGCAACAATTGGCCATGGACGGTTGATTGCATTCGAGCGCCGTTCCGGTAAAACGCGAGGGGCGTTTCGAGTGACTGGATGTCAGGAGCAATAGGTTGGATAAGAAACCCCTTTACCGCAAAGAAAATACGACCACCCATAACGTCCGTCGCAACAATCCCGGCGGACATTACCGGCATCAGCGAAACACCAAGGCTGAAATCCACAACGAGGCCACACGCGGCTCGATGCATGGGATCCAGCACCGTGGCTTCGATTACACGCCCTTGTTTCGCTTTTTGCTGTCGCGTGTTGGCGGTGATTGGGACGAGATTTTCAGTGAAGCCGTGTCGCGGCTGGATCGGCAAGAGCCGGTGTTCTGGATGGTCGCTGTGCTTGAAAGTGACCGGGAAGAAATAGTGCGGCTCGGTGAATCGAGTTACTTCAATGGCCTGTATGTCGATGAACAGAAGCGCCTGCAAATCGTCAATCCCGCCCTGAAAGCCGAAGACATGACGCCCTACTGCCAATGCTGCACGCATACCTTCAATGGCGTTGTGTTCGGTACACCCGAGCGCTGAAATTCAATCAGCCCGGCCATGACTCAGCGTCTGCCCGCCGCCCAACCGATACTGATTGTTCCCACTGCGTTTGGCCTCATACATCGCCAGATCCGCAATGTGCAGCAACCGGTCCATGGTCGGTGCGTGGTCGGGGAAGACGGCGACGCCGAGGCTGGTGCCGATGTGGCGTTGGTCGTTGCCGATGGGAATGGGCGGGGACAGTTCGATGAAGATCTTCTGGCAGATGCTGCGCGCTTCGTCCTGCAGGTTCAGACCGGGGGCGAGGCCTTGCAGGATGACTACGAATTCGTCGCCGCCGATCCGTGCGACGGTGTCGCTGACCCGCAGGATGCGTTTCAGGCGCGTGGCGGTGGTGATCAGAACGCGGTCGCCGGCGGCGTGACCGTAGCGGTCGTTGATCGCTTTGAAGCCGTTGAGATCGATAAACACCAACGCCACCCGCGTCTCGGTCATGCGCGCATGTTCCAGTGCTTCCGATAGCCGTTCTTCCAGCACCAGCCGGTTGGGCAGTCCGGTCAGCGGGTCGAAGTGGGCCAGGTGCTGGAGGTAGCTGGCCGAGGCCTTTTCTTCGGTGATGTCGCGTACCACACCCATCATCTTGATCACCGCGTCGTGATCGTTGCGCACCACATTGCCGGTTTCCCGCAGCCAGCGGATTGTGCCGTCGGGCCAGACCACGCGGTACTCCTCGTCGTGGTTTTCGCCGGTCTCCAGGCATCGCAATTCCCCCGCGCGCACCCTGGCGCGGTCATCGGGGTGTACGCAGGAACAGAACAGCGCGTAGGAGGGCGTCACTTCGCCGATCTTGAAGCCGAACATGCCGAATATTGCGTCGGACCAATAGAGTCGATCCGTGTCGACTTCCCAATCCCAAGTGCCGATCCGCGCAAAATACTGGCTGCGCTTGAAGCGGTCGGCGTCGCCATCCTGACGGATGTTCTGGCCCTCGGCGGCGCGGGTGAGCAGTTCGCGATACTCGGCGAGTTGCTGACGAAGCGCGCGCACTCGGCGGATCAGAACGGCGATCACGACCAACAGCACAACGACAATGGCGAAGCTGATCCAGAGTTGAGTCATTCAAGCGTCGCTGTCATGGCGTATCGATCAGGATTGGTAGCGGGTGGCCATCATCCATCACGGCCGACGTAGGGTCAAACGGTTGCCAATGGCCGGTATTTCTGGGAAAACGGCGGCCAGCGGAACGATAGAGTGAATGTTATGAATGATGAACTGCAGATAATCGATCTTCAGACCGGAGACGGAAAAGCCGCCGTCAAAGGCGCGTTGATCACCACCCAATACACCGGTTGGCTGGAAGACGGCACCGAATTCGATTCGTCCTGGAGCCGGGGCAAGCCGTTTCAGTGCGTGATCGGCACGGGCCGGGTGATCAAGGGCTGGGATCAGGGGATCATGGGGATGCAGGTTGGCGGCAAGCGCAAACTGCTGGTGCCGGCGCATCTGGGTTATGGCGAACGGACGATGGGCAAGATTCCGCCGAATTCGAATCTGGTGTTCGAGATTGAGTTGCTGGAGGTTTTGACGCGGGAGGATTGAAGCTCGTTGGTGAGTACGTTGTGATGAGGGGCGTTCCTGATCACAACGTCCTGCATGCAAGGGCCCGATGAATCAGGTAAATGCCTCAATGTCGTCAAGCGTGTCTGCGATCACGCCTTCCAGGGAGGGGAATCTTGTCTTTGCTTCTTCCAGGGCCGCGAAGGCAATGTCTTTGTCCAGTTTGCCGTGCCTTCGAGCAATGTGGCCCAAAGCGGTAATGGCAGATGCGACAACCGACTCATTGCTGCTGGCGAAATACTTCAGGCAGGTTTGCTGAGCCCAGATTCTGTCTGATTCGTTCAAGCCAATAGAAATCAATCCAGCGACAACATTCCTTTCCACGCCGCTTTCAAGAATCCTCACTGCTTCATCGTGGTTCACTGTTGGTTCTTGATAGAAAAGACTCAACTATTCCCGAACCCCGATAAAAAGATCTAGTTCAGTTGGTAGGTGTTCATTAAGGACTGAAGCGATTTGCCGGACCTGACCGTCATTCAATAACCATTCTCCGGCCTCGCTTTCTTCTAGGCTTTCCCAACCCAGCAACGCTAAAACCGCAGCTTCTGCCTCAGGCTTCACCGTCAGTTCAAACTTCAAAGAGTCGTCCTCTTCATCACCTTTCAAAAAGCCACTTATCCATAAAAACATTAAAAGCCTCCTATATTTACTTGGGGGTTAACCTTGTTATTGGAGAGCTAGGAAAACACTGAACCCGCTGCCTCCCTTCACGGAGGCAGCGGTTTTTTTCTTGCCTTGTGCCCTGGGTGTTACGCAGCCATCGCCATCTCATCCAGCGTCGCGGCAACCGTGCCGGTCAGGCTTGGAAATCTGCGCTTTACGCTGGTGAGTGCCGGCAGCAGGCGGTTGCGGTCCAGTTCGCCATGGTCGCGGGCAATCTGGACGAGGGCGGTGAGGGCGGCGCTGACGATGGATTTCCGTTCACTCTCGAGCAGTAGCAGGCAGGCTTTCTGGGCCCATTGGCTGTCTTTCTCGTTGAGGCCGATGGAGATCAGGGCGGCGACGACGTGTGCATCGGATTTGCTTTCCATGGGGTGTTCCTCAGGTCGTGGCATCGAGAGTGTCCAGCGCCCGGTTCACGGCGAGCTCGCCACACATCACCACTTGGGCGATGCCCAGCACGGTGCTGCGGTAGGGCGGGTCCAGCAGCGCGGCGAAGTCGCCGAGCATCACGCTGGCCGAAGCCATCGACTCGCAGGCGTGGGCCAGCAGGGCATGTTGATCCAGGTCGGGGGCGACCAGGAACATGCGGCCGGGGCAGTGTTGTTTCGGGGCGGTGGGTTTCAGGTAATGGTCGAGGGCGCGCTCGGCGGCTTCGTGGAGTTTTTTTGAGTCTGTTGTGGAGTAAGGAGAGGTTGGGTCGGACTCGTTGGGTACGTCAGTTTCGGGTGGATCGGGAACGTATTTGAACATTTGCTGGGTAACCTCAAAATGAGGCTGACACGTTCTTGCGACTAAACAATAGGTGGCAGCTGTACGCAGGTTAGTCGACCAGTACCCAAGCATTACCGGCGCACCCGAAGGCGCCCTGCGCACAGCTACCATTGAGTACAGGCGTAGAGATACCTGACTGAATGACAGTTTGCGAACTTGAGAAAAAGCACCGAGCGACTAAACCCGTTCACTGACCATTCAGTGATGCGAATCAAGTTACTGGCAGGCCCCAAGCTGCACAAGCCGGCGGATTCTGGCGTAGTTGTAGGCAAAGGCGCAAGGCGATGTAGCCTCTCGGATGAGGGCAAAATGATGCTTCATTTTTCAGTCCGCCATCGCGAGCAAGCTCGCTCCCACAAGGGTTCTGCGTCGGCATATCAGGTGCGCTGGCTCGCGAATTTCTACTTTGTGATACCAAATGTCAGATAAGCCAATTCAAACTTGATTTATATCGGTTTCGATATAGTCTGCTGGTATGTGATCGCTGCCATTCCTTGCAACACACCTGTGCAACACGATTCCGTCCGGGCTATTACGCTTTTCCTTCCAACACAGGAGAAGCCAATGCCAAGACACAAGGACGTGGTATTTGTCGGGAGTGCGCTCAAGGATCTGAGAGCTTTTCCCCTCGATGCTCGCAGAGCTGCCGGATTCCAATTGGATCTGTTGCAGCAGGGTGACGAACCCTTTGACTGGCGCCCCATGAAGACCGTCGGGCGGGGCGTCAATGAAATCCGAATCACCGAGGATTCAGGAGCGTATCGAGTGTTTTATGTGGTCAACCGGCCTGACGCGATTTATGTGCTGCACGCCCTGCAAAAGACCACGCGCAAAACCGAGACGCGAGACATAGAACTGGCACGGGCCAGATACCAGGAAATAGGTTGAACCATGACGGATCATCAAAACTCTTCCCAGCGTTTCGCAAGCGTCTGGGATGCACTGGAAGACACGCCGCAGGAAGCGGCCAACATGCGCCTGCGGGCCAAGCTGATGCGCACGTTGTGCGAAACGATTCGTGCCTGGGAGCTTCCGCAGAAGGAGGCGGCCAAGCGTCTAGGCATCACCCAGCCGCGCCTCAACGACGTACTCAACGGCAAAATCGACAAGTTCTCTCTGGATGCGCTGGTCAACCTGTCGGCTGCAGCGCAACTGGACGTAGACCTCTGCTTCTCGTCGTCCTCGCCACTGCAATGGGCCTGACAGACGAGGGTTCTCAACGATCCTGCCTCTGAAACACCTTCCAGAGGCGGTTGCCGACTGACGCTCCGCCTCAATCCTTTCACGTCAAAAATTCAAGCTGGGACGGATGGTCGAAAACAGGCCTTGCCCCTCTCGATCGGAACAGCGACTATGCTCGCCATATAGGGGTAGGAGGTATAGGTATGTCGCACACGCACGAACACAAAGGCGAATTGCTCAACCGGGTCCGGCGTATTGCCGGGCAGGTTCAGGCGGTTGAACGGGCGCTGGAGTCCGAGGCCGATTGTGCCAAGACGTTGCACCTGATGGCGGCGATTCGCGGCGCGGTCAATGGCTTGATGGAGCAGTTCATCGAGGCCCACGCCCGCGAGCATGTCGCCCGTCCCGACCTTAGCGACGAAGCCCGCGCCCAGGGCGTGGAAGAGTTGCTGCTGGCCATCCGCCGATATTCCAAGTGAGCGCCGACATCATGACCCTCAAGGTTGATGACTTTTCCCACAACCACCAGTTTCTCGGTGCTTCGCACGATGAAAACGCCCGCCGCACCCTGTGGGTGGTGGTGCTGACTTTCGTGATGATGATCGGCGAAATTGCCGCCGGTTATCTCACCGGTTCCATGGCATTGCTGGCCGACGGTTTCCACATGGCGACCCACGCCGGCGCCTTGGGCATCGCGGCGGCGGCCTATGGTTTTGCCCGGCGTAACGCCAACAACCGACGCTACAGTTTCGGCACCGGCAAGGTCGGCGATCTGGCGGGTTTTGCCTCGGCGATGGTGTTGGGGCTGGTGTCGCTGGGGATTGCCGGGGAATCGGTTTTCCGTCTGTTCCAGCCAACCAGTGTGGCGTTCGGCGAAGCAACCTTGATTGCAGTGGTCGGCCTGGGCGTCAACCTGCTCAGCGCTTTTCTGCTGGCCGGTCACCACAGCCATCACGACCACGGCCATAGTCACGACCACAGCCACGATCATGGCCATCACCACCATCACGACAACAACCTGCGTTCAGCCTACGTGCACGTATTGGCGGACGCGTTGACGTCGGTGCTGGCGATTGCCGCGCTGCTGGCCGGGCGCTATCTGGGCTGGGTGTGGATGGACCCGGTGATGGGCATCGTCGGTTCCATCGTCATCGCCAAATGGGCCTGGAACCTGATGCGCGACAGCGCCGCCGTGTTGCTCGACACCACCGATGAACCCGTGGCCGAGGAGATCCGCGAACTGCTGGAAACCTCCGATGATGTGCGCATCAGCGATTTGCACGTCTGGCAGGTCGGCCCGCAGGCGCGGGCGGCGATTGTCAGTGTGGTCGCGGTGGCGGGCGTGACTGCCGACGCGATCCGTGAGCGCTTGGCGCCGGTGCATGAACTTTCGCACCTGACCATCGAATTGCGCAACGCTTAAGGCTGCACCTCGCTGAACATCGGAATTCTCCCATTCAGCGAAGGCCGGTAGTGCCATGCGAATCGCCCCGGATCGATGTCGCGGGCGAGGATTTCAGTGAGTGTGGCGCTGGCGATCGTCATTGCCAGCATCTGTCCGGGACATTGATGCCGACCGCTGCCGAACGTGAAGCTGCGGCGATTCGGGCGATCCGGCATAAAGCGATCCGGGTTTTCATTGAGTGCCGGATCGCGATTGGCCGAGGCCAGCAGCACCAGAATCACGTCACCTGCTTCCAGCCGCACGCCGTCGATTTCACAGCTGTTCGCCACAAATCGACGGGTGTTCTGTACCGAAGGATCGAAGCGCTGGACTTCAGCCAGCAACGAATCCACTGACGCCGCGCGTAATTCAGGCTGACGCTGCAACGCCACCAGCGCATTACCGATAAGCCCGGCGGTGGCTTCGAATGTCTGCGAACAGAGGCCGATCAGGTTGGCGAGCAGCACATCCTCCTCGCCGACAAAACGCTGTTGGATGTCGGCGAGAAACGGATTCGGATCCGCCAGCAATTCAATAAAGTAACCGCGCAATTGCTCCGCCGCCCGATGGGCTGCGGCCAGTTGCAGGTCATTGCTCAGTGGCGACAGACACGCCGCGAAATCCGCCGTCAGTTCACTGATGACCCGCGCCTGCGCCGGGGTGAATCCGAGCAACGATGCAACCACGCACACCGGGCCGCGAAACATGGCTTTATAGAGGCCGTCGGAATCATTGGTGATCAACCGCGCGGACACCAGAGCGCTGACTCCTTCCCGATCAAAGAGCCCCAGCGGAGGCTCAATGGCCGAACGCGGGCAACGCTGAGCTTCACCGTCATTCATACGCATCAAGAGGCCAAACACCTTGCCCGCCATGCCATCGGCGATGGCTTTGGGCACCGGCTCCTGCACCGGACGCACCCTGCAATCCGGATGCGCCAACACCGCGCACACCGCGCGGGCGCTACTGGCAATCCACAGTTTCAGTCCGTGATGAAAAGTCAGCCCGCCCGCTGCGCGCAGTTCGGCGTAGTAGGGGTAGGGATCGGCGTGAGTCGCCGCGATGATCGGGTCCATGGATCGCAACCTTGTCGGTGGGGAAAGTGTTGCTACTATCTCCAGTCCTTGAGGGCGATGATTCGTCCGGGAGCGAAATATGCACGCAGAACATCAAGACATCGGCGTCTCGCAAGTGGCTGCCGCCATCGCGGAGCCGGCGCGGACCAAAATGCTGTGCTCGCTGATGGACGGCCACGCCCGCACCGCCACCGAGCTGGCGACCCTCGCCGACGTCAGCGCCTCGACCGCCAGCGCTCACCTGGCCAAGCTCAAGGACCTGGCGCTGGTGCGCCTGCACGTGCAGGGCCGCCACCGTTATTACAGCCTCGCCGACAAGCGCGTGGCCCAGGCGCTGGAAGCGCTGATGGTGATCGGTCAGAACCCCGCACCGACCTTCAAACCGCACACGCCGGATCGCCTGCAATTCGCCCGCACCTGCTACGACCACATGGCTGGGACGCTGGCGGTGTTGTTGCATGACCGGTTACTGGAGGGTGGTTGGCTGGTGGAAACCGACGAGCAGGTTTATCGCCTCAGTGAAAGCGGGGAGGCGTTTTTTGAAGGGCTGGGCATTGAGGTCAAGGATCTGCCGACGATGCGCCGCCGCTTTGCCTGCCCGTGCCTGGACTGGAGCATGCGTCGGCCACATCTGGGCGGTTCGCTCGGGGCGGCGTTGTTGCAGGCTGCGTTGAAGCGCAAATGGGTGACGCAGGATCTGGACAGTCGGGCGCTGACGTTGACGGTGCAGGGGCGCCGAGAATTGTCATCGCGCTGGGGGCTGGTTTTGCCCGAAGCCGGGCGGGATTCGTCAGGTCGCCAGTTGGCTGATTCCACGCCCGGATCGGTGCATGCGCGTTAGCTCAAGGTGTATCCGCTGTCGACCACCCAGTCCTGACCGATGACGCCGCGTGCGCCATTGCCCAGCTGGAACAGAATGACGTCGGCCACTGCCGCAGGTTCGAGGAATTGTCCGCCCAATAGTCGTTTGTTGACGCCTTGGGCCACGTCGCCGAGCGCTTCGTCACTCAGGCCCAGCGTTGACCAGATCGGCGTTGCGGTCGGGCCGGGGGAGACACAATTGATGCGCACACCGTGGGGTGCCAGCTCGACCGCGAGGGTTCGGGCGTGGGCGATCAATGCTGCTTTTGATGCGATATAGGCGGCCAGTCCCGCGAAACTGATTCCGGCCAGAAAAGTACCGATGAACACCACTGACGCCTTGTCTGCAAGGTGCGGGCGCAGGGCGGCCAAGGTGTTAAGGGCGCCGGCGCCGTTCACTGCCCATTGGCGATCGAACGCCGAACTGTCGAGCCCGTCGGCGAGTTCTGCGATACCGGCATTGGGCACCACGAAACTCACCGGGCCCAGACTCGCAGCTTGCTCGGCCAAGGAGGCAAGGTCAGAGGCTTGAGTGACATCGCCGGGTTGCCAGACCAGTTGCTGCGTATACCGCTCAAGCAGTTCGGCCAGTGCGCCGAGTTTTCGCGACATGGCCAATACGCGCGCGCCTTGATCCAGCAGACGCTCGGTCGCGGCCAGGCCTATGCCTGAACTGGCACCGGTGACGACGGCAAGCTTGCCCTGAAAAACATGATCCATGTTCGACTCCCGTTTTGGTCTTCAGCCAAATGGCTACGGGGAGTCAGTCAATTTTCGGGCCATGCCGGACAGCCTTTGATATCAAGGGCTGCGTAGGGTTGATAGTCATTATGACGCTTGTGGGGTCGAGTCAATCTGACTGCTGCTGAGTCAAATTGACCTGACTGCTGCGGTGCGACATTCCGACGAAGAGCGGCATTGCACCTTGTGTGAGCCAATCGCTGTCTATACTGTATATGCGAACAGTATCGAGTCCGTGCCATGCAAATCATCGACAAGCTCAGCATCCTCGCCGACGCCGCCAAGTACGACGCTTCTTGTGCGAGCAGTGGCGCGCCCAAGCGCAGCTCCGAGGGCAAAAGCGGGCTGGGATCAACCGATGGCATGGGCATCTGCCACAGCTACACGCCGGACGGGCGTTGCGTGTCGCTGCTCAAGATTCTGCTGACCAACTTTTGTCTCTACGACTGCCAATACTGCGTCAACCGGCGCTCCAGTGACGTGCCGCGTGCGCGTTTCACGCCCGAGGAAGTGGTGACGCTGACCCTGGATTTCTACCGGCGCAATTGCGTCAGCGGGTTGTTTCTCAGCTCGGGGATCATTCGTTCGGCGGACTACACCATGGAGCAACTGGTGCGCGTCGCCAAGCTGCTGCGCGAAGAGCATGAGTTCCGTGGCTACATTCATCTCAAGACCATCCCTGATGCGGATCCTGCGTTGATCGAAGAGGCCGGGCGTTATGCTGACCGTTTGAGCGTCAACATCGAATTGCCCACCGATGCCAGCCTGCAAACTCTCGCGCCGGAGAAGCACATCGGCTCGATCAAGCAGGCGATGAACACCATCTACACCGGTGTGCAGACCGTGCTCAACGAACCTCGCGCACCAAAGTTCGCCCCGGCCGGGCAGAGCACGCAAATGATTGTGGGTGCCGATGACACCGACGACAGCACCATCCTGCACAGCGCACAGGCGCTCTACGGCAACTTCCGTTTGCGCCGGGTCTATTACTCGGCCTTCAGTCCGATTCCCGACAGTCCTAAAAGTGTGCCACTGGCCGCACCGCCACTGATGCGCGAGCACCGCTTGTATCAGGCGGATTTTCTGTTGCGCGGTTATGGCTATACCGCCGGTGAGTTGCTTACGGGGCCGGACAATCTGGCGTTGGATATCGACCCGAAACTGGCCTGGGCGCTGCAGAATCGCGAGGTGTTTCCGCTGGACCTCAATCGCGCCGAACCGGCGTTGATTTCACGCATTCCCGGCATCGGCTTGCGCACCACCGAACGTCTGGTGGAACTGCGTCGGCAGCGGCGCATTCGCTACGAAGACGTGGCGCGCATGCGCTGTGTGCTGGCCAAGGCCAAGCCGTTCATCATCACCAGCGATTACCACCCGCAGCAGGCCGAGGTCACTAGCCAGATGCTTTATCAGCAGTTGCGCGACCGACCAATGCCGCAACAGATGGGGCTGTGGTGATGATCAATCTCGACTGCGACGACCTGTTCGACACCTGGCGCCAACAGGCGCGCTGGCTGCTCAGCCATGAAATCGATCCGAGTCTGGTGAGCTGGGCGTCGGAAGGGGTAAGTGATCTGTTTGCCAGTGACGTGTCAGTGCCCGAAGGGCAGGGGCCGTTTCAGGCACGGATTCCGCGTGCTTTGCTCGACACCCTGGAACAAGCATCTCGTTACCGGGGCGATCAACGCTGGAGTCTGCTGTATGAAGTGCTGTGGCGAGTCAGCCACGGTGACCGCACGGCAATGATGGCTGGCGACAAGCTGGGCAGCGAGTTGCAGCGGCGGATCAAGCAGGTGCAGCGCGAAGCCCATCATCTGCATGCGTTCGTGCGCTTCATCGAGCGCCCGCCAGAGCTGCCGGGCCCGCAATACGTCGCATGGCACGAACCGGCCCACGACATTCTGCACAGCGCCAGCGAACACTTTATCGGGCGCATGGGCCGGCATCGCTGGCTGATCGCCACGCCTCGCGACGGGGTTTATTACGATGGTGAACAACTGATCCATGAACGTCAGTGTCCGCTGGAGTGGCAGCAACTGGCGCAGAATGTCGACGATCCCCACGGTGACTTGTGGCTGACGTACTACAGCCACATCTTCAACCCGGCGCGTTTGAACGAGAAAGTCATGCAGGGGCATTTGCCGACGCGGTTCTGGAAGAACCTGCCGGAAGGAGAGCTGATTCCCGGATTGATTACCCAGGCACGAATGGGCAAGCAGCAGAACGGGCAGGCGAGCGGCATTGCCGGTCGTGCGGGCAAGCGGATTGCCATGAAGGCCACGGAGCCAAACGAATAAAAAAGCCCCCATCGATCACTCGATGGGGGCTTTTGTGCATCTGGCCGTCAGGTCAAACCTTGACGATCCAGCCTGCTGGCGCTTCGACGTCGCCAGTCTGTACGCCGGTCAGCTCTTTGTAGAGCTTCTGGGTCACAGGGCCGACTTCGGTTTCGCTGTGGAACACGTGCAGGTGGTCGTTGTAGCTGATGCCACCGATCGGGGTGATCACCGCCGCAGTACCGCAAGCACCGGCTTCCTTGAAGTCCGACAGCTTGTCGATGAACACGTCGCCTTCGACCACTTCCAGGCCCAGACGGGACTTGGCCAGTTCGATCAGCGACAGACGGGTGATACCCGGCAGTACCGAGGGCGAGTTCGGGGTCACGAACTTGTTGTCGTGGGTGATCCCGAAGAAGTTGGCCGAACCGACTTCCTCGATCTTCTTGTGGGTCAGCGGATCCAGGTAGATGGCGTCAGCGAAGTGCGCTTTCTTGGCCTGGGAGCCCGGCATCAGGCTGGCCGCGTAGTTGCCACCGACCTTGGCGGCACCGGTGCCTTGTGGCGCGGCGCGGTCGAAGGTGGAGATCTGGAAGTTGTGCGGGGTCAGGCCGCCCTTGAAGTAGGCACCGACCGGGATCGCGAACACCGAGAAGATGAACTCAGGTGCGGTACGCACGCCGATGTTGTCACCCACGCCGATCACGAACGGGCGCAGGTACAGCGCGCCGCCGGTGCCGTAAGGCGGGATGAAGCGCTCGTTGGCGCGAACCACTTCCTTGCACGCTTCGATGAACTGCTCGGTGGACACATGCGGCATCAGCAGGCGGGCGCAGCTGCGTTGCATGCGCGCGGCGTTCTGGTCCGGACGGAACAGGTTGATCGAGCCGTCCTTGCAACGATAGGCCTTCAGGCCTTCGAAGCATTGCTGGCCATAGTGAAGGGCAGTGGAGCCTTCGCTGATGTGCAGCACGTTGTCTTCGGTCAGGGTGCCTTTGTCCCACTCGCCATTGCGAAAGTACGACAGATAGCGTTTGTCGGTCTTGATGTAGTCAAAACCCAGCTTGTCCCAGTTGATGCTTTCGTTACCCATGACACCCTCTATCACTGAACAACCGCCGAAGCGGTTCAAGGCTTCTGACGTTTTTTTGGATGGGCACAACAATACTTCATTCTTGAGCGGTTTCGCAGCCCGAAATCTCTGCCTTTGATCGTTCCCACGCTCTGCGTGGGAATGCAGTCCGGGACGCTCTGCGTCCCAACAGCCGAACGCGGAGCGTCCGTGGAGGCATTCCCACGCGGAGCGTGGGAACGATCTGCGACCGAGCGTTACAGGTGCAACGCGTGGCCGAGGGCACGCAACGCCGCTTCCTGCACCGCTTCGCCCAGGGTCGGGTGCGCATGGATGGTGCCGCCGATGTCTTCCAGTCGCGCGCCCATTTCCAGGCTTTGCGCGAACGCAGTCGACAATTCCGAGACCCCGACACCGACCGCCTGCCAGCCGACAATCACATGATTGTCCCGACGAGCGACCACCCGCACGAAGCCGGTTTTCGATTCCAGCGTCATCGCCCGGCCATTGGCCGCGAACGGGAAGTTCGACACGATGCAGTCAAGGCCCGCCGCCTTGGCCTCGTCCGGGGTCTTGCCGACGACCACCAGCTCCGGGTCGGTGAAGCACACGGCAGCAATGGCGGTCGAGTTGAATTCGCGGGTCTTGCCGCTGATCAGCTCGGCAACCATCTCGCCCTGAGCCATGGCGCGGTGGGCCAGCATCGGCTCGCCGCTCAGGTCGCCGATGGCGTAGACGTTGCGCATGCTGGTCTGGCAGCGGCTGTCGATCTTGATCGCCGAGCCGTTCATGTCCAGGTTCAACGCTTCAAGGTTCCAGCCCTGGGTATTGGGTTTGCGACCAACGGCCACCAGCACCTGATCGGTTTCCAGGTTCAGGGTGTCGCCGTTCGGATCGCGCACCTGCAACGTGCCGTCGAAGCCCAGCACGCTGTGCTTGAGGTACAGCTTCACGCCCAGTTGCTTCAGCGCGTCGTGCACTGGTTGGGTCAGTTCGGCGTCGTAGGCCGGCAGGATCCGATCCTGCGCCTCGACCACACTGACCTCGGCGCCGAGCTTGCGATAGGCAATCCCCAATTCCAGACCGATGTAACCACCGCCCACCACGATCAGGCGTTTCGGCACCGACTTCGGCGCCAGCGCCTCGGTGGACGATATGATCGGCCCGCCAATCGGCAGGATCGGCAGATTGACGCTTTTCGAACCGGTGGCTAGCACCAGGTGTTCGCACTGGATGCGGGTGTCGCCGACTTCCACGGTCTTGCCGTCGATGACCTTGGCCCAGCCATTGATGACCTGAACCTTGTTCTTCTTTAGCAACGCGGCGACGCCGGTGGTCAGGCGATCAACGATGCCGTCCTTCCATTCGACGCTCTTGGTGATGTCGAGGGTCGGCGCCGAAACGCTGATGCCCAGTGCCGAATGCTGGTTGTGATGCTGAGTCTGGTGAAACTGTTCGGCCACATGAATCAGTGCTTTTGACGGAATGCAGCCGATGTTCAGGCAGGTGCCGCCCAGCGATTCGCCCTCGACCAGAATGGTCGGAATGCCCAGTTGCCCGGCGCGAATGGCCGTCACGTAACCGCCGGGGCCGCCGCCGATGATCAGCAGCGTGGTGTTCAGAGTTTGCATGCCATCACTCCACAAACAGGGTCGCGGGTTGTTCGAGCAAGCCACGAATGGCCTGGATGAAGAGCGCCGCGTCCATGCCGTCGACCACGCGGTGATCGAAGGAGCTGGAGAGGTTCATCATCTTGCGGATCACCACTTGGCCTTTGACGACCATCGGGCGTTCGACGATTTTGTTGACGCCGACGATCGCCACTTCCGGCAGATTCAGCACCGGGGTGCTGACGATGCCGCCGAGGGCGCCGAGGCTAGTCAGGGTGATGGTCGAGCCGGAGAGTTCATCGCGGCTGGCTTTGCCGTTGCGGGCGGCGGTGGCGAGGCGGGAGATTTCCGCCGCGCTGTCCCAGAGGCTGCGCGCTTCGGCGTGACGCACCACCGGCACCATCAGGCCGACATCGCTTTGGGTAGCGACGCCGACATGCACCGCGCCGAGGCGGGTGATGACCTGGGCTTCGTCGTCGTAACGGGCGTTCATTTGCGGGAAGTCGCGCAGGGCGACGACCAGTGCGCGCACGAGGAACGGCAGCAAGGTCAGCTTGCCACGACTCGCGCCGTGTTTTTCGTTTAGGTGGGCACGCAGCTCTTCAATCGCGGTGACGTCGATTTCCTCGACATAACTGAAGTGCGCGGCACGCTGAGTGGCGTCCTGCATGCGCTGGGCAATCTTGCGGCGCATGCCGATAACCTGAATCTGCTCTTCATCGTTGCGCTGGGTGTACGCGGCGGCGACCGGCGCCGAAGCTTTCGACTGACCTTGCGCCAGATAGGCGTCGAGGTCTTCGTGCAACACGCGACCGGCCGGGCCGGAACCGCGCACCAGACGCAATTGAATGCCCAGGTCCAGCGCATGCTTGCGCACGGCCGGCGAGGCCAGCGGACGCTCATCGGCTTGGCGAGCAACCATCGGACCCTGGCAAACGGCAGCTGCCGGACGTGGTGCGGCGGGAGCAGGTTTGCTTTCAACGACAGCTTCAACTTTGGTTGCGACTGGAGTTTCTTTCGCCGCCACAGGTGCCGGTTTGTCCGACTCCTTCAGATTGCCTGCGCCTTCAACCTCGATGCTGATCAGAATACTGCCGACCGCCATCACTTCACCCGGCTGACCGCCCAGCGCAATCACCTTGCCGTGGACTGGCGACGGAATGTCGACCATTGCCTTGTCGGTCATCACATCCGCCAGCACCTGATCTTCAACGACCAGATCGCCGACCTTGACGTGCCACTGCGACAGTTCTACTTCTGCGATGCCTTCGCCGATGTCCGGCATCTTGATAACGTGCGTGCCCATTCAGACCTCCATGACCCGTTTCAGCGCCGCGCCCACTCGGGACGGCCCAGGGAAATACGCCCACTCCTGCGCGTGCGGGTAGGGGGTGTCCCAACCGGTGACGCGTTCGATCGGCGCTTCCAGGTGGTGGAAGCAATGCTCTTGCACCAGCGACACCAGTTCGGCGCCGAAACCGCAGGTGCGGGTGGCTTCGTGAACCACCACGCAACGGCCGGTTTTCTTCACGGATTTGACGATGGTTTCCAGGTCCAGCGGCCACAGGCTGCGCAGGTCGATGACTTCAGCGTCAACGCCGGATTCTTCGGCCGCAACTTGCGATACGTAAACGGTGGTGCCGTAGGTCAGTACGGTCACGTCCTTGCCCGGACGGGTGATGGCGGCAACGTCCAGCGGCACGGTGTAGTAACCGTCCGGCACCTGAGCTTGCGGGTGTTTCGACCACGGGGTTACCGGGCGGTCGTGATGGCCGTCGAACGGGCCGTTGTACAGGCGTTTCGGCTCGAGGAAGATCACCGGATCATCGTTTTCGATGGAGGCGATCAGCAGGCCTTTGGCGTCATACGGGTTGGAAGGCATGACCGTGCGCAGACCGCAGACCTGAGTGAACATCGCCTCGATGCTCTGGCTGTGGGTCTGGCCGCCGTAGATGCCGCCGCCGCAGGGCATGCGCAGGGTCATCGGGGCGGTGAACTCGCCGGCCGAGCGATAACGCAGACGGGCGGCTTCGGAAATAATCTGGTCGGACGCCGGGTACACGTAGTCGGCGAACTGAATCTCGGCGACCGGACGCAAACCATAAGCGCCCATGCCAACGGCGACACCGACGATGCCGCTCTCGGAAATCGGCGCATCGAACACCCGCGAGGTGCCGTACTTGGTCTGCAGGCCTTCGGTGCAACGGAATACGCCGCCGAAGTAGCCGACGTCCTGGCCGAACACCACAACGTTGTCGTCACGCTCAAGCATCACATCCATGGCCGAGCGCAGGGCTTGGATCATGGTCATGGTGGTCGTGGTCATGGCGGTTTCCAACTGAATATTGTTGTTGTGATCGTTCATGTCAGATCCCCAACTGCTGACGCTGGCGCTTCAAGTGCTCAGGCATCTCTTTGTAGACGTCTTCGAACATGGTCGCGGCGCTTGGAATCTGGCCGCCGGCGAGGGTGCCGTACTGTTCGGCCTGTTTCTGTGCAGCGATCACTTCGGCTTCAAGCTCGGCGCTTACGGCGGCGTGCTCTTCTTCCGACCAGTGGCCGACCTTGATCAGGTGCTGTTTCAGGCGGGCGATCGGGTCGCCCAGCGGGAAGTGGCTCCAGTCGTCGGCAGGACGGTATTTGGACGGATCGTCGGAAGTCGAGTGTGGGCCGGCGCGGTAGGTGACCCATTCGATCATGGTCGGGCCGAGGTTGCGGCGAGCGCGTTCTGCAGCCCAGGCGGAGGCGGCGTAGACCGCGTAGAAATCGTTGCCATCGACCCGCAGGGAAGCGATGCCGCAACCGACGCCGCGTCCGGCGAAGGTGGTGGCTTCACCACCGGCGATGGCCTGGAAGGTCGAGATCGCCCACTGGTTGTTGACCACATTGAGGATCACCGGCGCACGATAAACGTGGGCGAAGGTGAGGGCGGTGTGGAAGTCCGATTCGGCGGTGGCACCATCGCCGATCCAGGCGGAGGCGATTTTGGTGTCGCCCTTGATCGCCGAGGCCATGCCCCAGCCCACGCCTTGAATGAACTGAGTGGCGAGGTTGCCGGAAATGGTGAAGAAGCCTGCGTCCTTGACCGAGTACATGATCGGCAGTTGACGGCCCTTGAGCGGATCGCGCTCGTTGGACAGCAGTTGGCAGATCAGGTCGACCAGCGGTACGTCGCGAGCCATCAGAATGCTTTGCTGGCGGTAGGTCGGGAAGCACATGTCGTCGATGTTCAAGGCCAGGGCCTGGGCGCTGCCGATGGCTTCTTCGCCAAGGCTCTGCATGTAGAACGACATTTTTTTCTGACGCTGGGCGACCACCATGCGGTTGTCGTAGATCCGGGTCTTGAGCATGGCGCGCATGCCTTTGCGCAGGATCTCGACCGGCACGTTTTCAGCCCACGGGCCGAGAGCGTTGCCCTGGTCGTCGAGCACGCGGATCAGGCCACGAGCCAGGTCGGCAGTGTCGGCCGGTTCAACGTCGATGGAAGGTTTACGCACCGTGCCCGCATCGGTCAGATGCAGGTAGGAGAAATCGGTTTTGCAGCCTGGGCGGCCCGAGGGTTCAGGGACGTGCAGACGCAGCGGTTCATACGCTTGGGTCATGGCTTCTACGCTCGATCTTGTGAATTTCTTGTAGTGAGCTGGCAGTCATTCTTCGATAAAAGAAATCTTGTCCTACAACAATCATAGGCCCGGGCAAGAAGAATATTTCTCTCTGTTTCGTTGCGCTGAAGATCATTTGCAGATAGAAATTCTGCATAAACATAAAAAACAGGTGGTTTTGTCTCATGCGCAAACTGGACCGTACCGACATCGGCATTCTCAACAGCCTTCAGGAGAACGCGCGCATCACCAACGCCGACCTGGCCCGTTCGGTCAATCTGTCGCCGACGCCGTGCTTCAACCGGGTCAAGGCAATGGAAGAGCTGGGGCTGATCCGCGAGCAGGTGACCCTGCTGGATGCCGACCTGCTGGGGCTGCACGTCAACGTGTTCATCCACGTCAGTCTCGAGAAGCAGGTAGAGGAAGCGCTGCAGCATTTCGAAGAGGCGATTTCCGACCGCCCCGAAGTCATGGAGTGCTACCTGATGGCCGGCGACCCGGATTATCTGATCCGCGTGCTGGTGCCGACCATTCAGGCGCTTGAACGCTTCATGATGGACTTTCTGACCAAAGTCCCCGGCGTGGCGAACATCCGGTCAAGCTTTGCCCTCAAGCAGGTGCGCTACAAAACGGCACTGCCATTACCGGCCAATGGCCTGATCCTCGGGAGCTGAGTGCTCAGCCCTGATCAGAGATCGGCATAGCCGTAATCCAGACTTGCCGTGTTCAAGGTCTGTTCCACCCTGAAAGGCTGAAGCCAGGGCGCAGGTTCATTGTCCGGATTGAACATCAGCGTTGAACCGAGCATCCCGTGTGGTGCGTTCTCGGGAAATGCGATCACCGGCTCGGTCGGGTGTTTGCGCTTCCAGCGCTCCCAGAGAAAGTCGAGATAACAGTGGTGCAAGAAGAACAACGGATCGTTGGGAGAGGAGGCTTCGCCCATGTTGCCTCCAACCCAGGCATGCACATCGTTGTGCATCATTTCCGTCAGATTTTCCCATCCGGTCGGTTCGAGCCAGTAGGGCGTTCTGTTCAATAAGGTTTCGACATCCAGCGCAGAGGGGAGCGGTGAGGGGCCTGCTCCGAAGTTGCGCCGCAAGCCAGGATCTCCTGTCTCACCATCCCAGACCTTTATGCCGAATAAACGACGCTCGAGGGCAAACGGGCCAATGGTTACCCGCTGGTTTTGCGTCGGGTCGCCGTCTCTGCCCATGAAATCGTCAGTAAAGGGGTCATCCGCACCATTCATGCTCCAGTTCCAGTACGGCAGCGTGATGGTCGGGTTGTCTGCGGCGGCTTGCAGTTCAAGCTCGAACTGGCGAATCAGGACGCGATGCCAGGGAAAAAATAAAGGGGTTCCATGGGGGTTGGGGAAGATCGGGTTACCTCGTCCCATGGAATTCTTGTGGATCTGTACAAAGTCATCGTAGCGACTCTGCTGACCCGGGCGCAGTACGCTGGGCGTCTGGTTTTTCAGTATCAGAATGGCATTTACGAAGGCGTGTTTCTGTTCCGGCGTCAGGTCGCGATGGTTACGGCGAATATCCATATTGCCAAATCTCCATGGGTTGATTACCCCATGAAGTCTGCCTGTTGGCCGAGATTACGCCCAGTTCATGGGATCCGACGTGCCAGGTACGAATCCCCTTGTTTCCGGTTCCTTCAATGATTTTTTCTTACACGGAGTTGATCGGAATCTTCAGGTAGACAACGCCATTGCCTTCCGCCGGCGGCAAATTTCCTGCGCGCACATTCACCTGAATCGCCGGCAGCAACAGCGTCGGCATGCCCAACCCTGCATCGCGCTTGGTGCGCATCTCGACAAACGCGGCTTCGTCGACGCCGTCATGCACGTGGATATTGCTTTTGCGCTGTTCACCCACGGTGGTCTGGCACTGCGAGTCGCGACCTTGCGGCGGGTAGTCGTGGCAGACGTAGAGCTTCACGCTGGCGGGGAAGGCCAGCAGCTTGTGAATCGAATTGAACAATTGATGGGCGTTGCCGCCGGGAAAGTCGCAACGGGCGGTGCCGACGTCGGGCATGAACAGCGTGTCGCCCACCAGGATCTGTTCGCCGTCGATCAGGTAAGCCATGTCCGCCGGGGTGTGGCCGGGAACGTGCAGGGCGGTGGCCTTGAGATTGCCGATCCTGAACGATTCGTTCGGTGCGAACAGGTGATCGAACTGCGAGCCGTCGACGCGAAATTCCGGTTCCAGGTTGAACAGCGCCTTGAACACGTTCTGCACTTTGCTGATCGATTCGCCAATCGCGATTTTCCCGCCCAGTTCCCGGCGCAGGTACGGCGCGGCGGACAAGTGATCGGCGTGGGCGTGGGTTTCCAGCAGCCACTGCACTTGGAGGTTATGGGCGTGCACGAAGGCGATGATCTTGTCCGCCTGAGCCGTGCAGGTGCGGCCGGCGGCGCCGTCGTAATCAAGCACCGGATCGACGATTGCGCACTGCCCGCCGTCGGCCTCGTAGACCACGTAGCTGTAGGTCGAAGAGGCGGGGTCGAGGAAAGCTTCAATCAGCGCGGGCATGTACGCGGTCCTGTGCAGGAAGGTGAAAAGTCAGGTTGCAACACTTTATGTAAACACATAATGTCCGCAGCTTAAGTGACGTTGAAGGCATCCTGCAAATGCAATCCAGTCTGACCGAATGTGAAGTCGCCCAGCTGAGGGCCTCGGCCTCCAAGGCCTGTTCGCTGCTCAAGGCCCTGGCCAACGAGGATCGGCTATTGATCCTGTGCCAGTTGACCCAGGGCGAGCGCAACGTCGGCGAGCTGGAGAAAATGACCGGCGTGCGTCAGCCTACCCTGTCCCAGCAACTGGGCATCCTGCGCGATGAAGGGCTGGTCGCGACCCGTCGTGAAGGCAAGTACATTTTTTACGGTCTCGCCAGTCACGAAGTGATCCAGGTGATGAAAACCCTTTCCGGACTCTACTGCGGAGCCGTGCTCAAAAGCTGGGCGCAATAGACCCGGCTATCCTTGCGTGCAGCCATAAGGAACAAACAATGAACGATCAACACTGGGGCCCATCCATCAGTGCGGACATCGTGGTCATCGGCGGCGGCACTGCCGGCATCGGTTTTGTCGCGAGCCTGCTCAAGCGCGATCCCGGCCTGAAAATCACGGTGATCGAGCCGAGCACCCTGCATTACTACCAGCCGGCGTGGACGCTGGTCGGCGGTGGCGCCTTTGATGCCAAAGACACCGCCCGACCGATGAACAAGGTGATGCCGCGTCAGGCCACCTGGATTCAGGCAGCCGTGACCGGCATCGACCCCGACCAGCGCCGTCTCACCCTCAACGATCAACGCACGGTCATTTATCAGAACCTGATCGTCTGCCCCGGCCTGCGCCTGGCGTGGGAGAAGATCGAAGGCTTGCAGGACAGCCTCGGCCAGCACGGCGTCACCTCCAACTACAGCTATCAGCACGCGCAATACACCTGGGATCAGGTGCAGAAACTGAGCGGCGGCAAAGCGCTGTTCACCCAGCCGCCGATTCCGATCAAGTGTGCCGGCGCGCCGCAAAAGGCGCTGTACTTGTCCTGCGATCACTGGCTCAAGCGCAACGTGCTGAGCAAGGTCGAGGTCGAGTTCAATCTGGCCGGAGCTGCGTTATTCGGTGTGCCGACCTTTGTGCCGCCGCTGATGAAGTACATCGACAAATACAACGCGCGGCTGGCGTTCAATTCGAATCTGGTGAAGGTCGACGGCCCGGCGAAAACCGCCTGGTTCGACGTCAAGGATGCGGAGGGTAACGTCACCCGCCAGGCCAAGACTTTCGATCTGCTGCACGTCGTTCCGCCGCAGGTTTCACCGGACTTCATCGCGCAAAGTCCGCTGGCCGATGCCGCCGGCTGGTGCGAGGTCAACCCGCACACCCTGCAACACCCGCGCTATCCCGAAGTGTTTGCCTTGGGCGATATCTGCGGCACCACCAATGCGAAAACCGCCGCGGCAGTGCGCAAGCAAGTTGTGGTGGTGGCGGAAAACCTGCTGGCGGTGCGCAAAGAACTGGCGCTGCCGTTGAAGTACGACGGCTACGGTTCCTGCCCGCTGACGGTGGAGAAGGGCAAGGTGATCCTCGCCGAGTTCGGCTATGGCGGAAAACTGCTGCCAACCTTTCCCCTCGACCCGACCGTGCCGCGCCGCTCCGCGTGGTGGCTGAAGGCGACGTTGCTGCCGTGGTTCTACTGGAACGGCATGCTCAAGGGCCGCGAATGGCTGACAAGCCTGTCCAGGATCGACTGAGAACACTCTATGTTGCTGGCAAGCCTGTTTGGCGTGGTGATGGGATTGATCCTCGGTATGACCGGGGCCGGCGGCGGGATTCTCGCCGTGCCGGCGCTGGTGCTCGGGCTGGGCTGGACGATGACGCAGGCGGCGCCGGTGGCGTTGTTTGCGGTGGGTAGCGCAGCGGCGGTCGGCGCGATCGATGGTTTGCGCCATGGTCTGGTGCGTTATCGCGCGGCGCTACTGATCGCGGCGCTCGGCGCGGTGTTTTCGCCGGTGGGCATCTACTTCGCCCATCAGTTGCCGGAAAAGGTCCTGATGATCCTGTTCAGCCTGCTGATGGTGATGGTGGCGTGGCGCATGCTGCGCCGCGAACGCCAGCAGCAGGGACCCAGCGATCATGGCCACGCCAGTTGGGGCCAGAAGAACTGCATGCTCAATGAGCAGACCGGCCGTTTCGACTGGACCGCCAAATGCACCGCGACCCTCGCGGCACTGGGCGCGGTCACCGGCGTGGTGTCCGGGTTGCTGGGGGTTGGCGGCGGGTTTCTGATCGTGCCGGCGTTCAAGCAACTGACCGATGTGCAGATGCGCGGGATCGTCGCCACGTCCTTGATGGTCATCAGCCTGATTTCCGCCATCGGCGTGATCGGCGCGTTCCATGCCGGGGTGCGGATCGATCATCTTGGCGCGTCGTTCATCGTGGCCAGCATCGTCGGCATGATCATCGGCCGCAAACTCTGCGCGCGGGTGCCGGCGAGGACGTTGCAGGTGGGGTTTGCCAGCGTATGTCTGGTGGTCGCCGCTTACATGTTGCTGTGTGCGTGAGACAAAACCTGTGGCGAGAACCAGGCGCCCTCGCCACAGCGTCAGCGTTACAACACCAGATGCGGTAACCACAGCGACAGCGCTGGAACGTAGGTCACCAGCATCAGCACCAGGAACAGCACGGCGTAGAACGGCAGCAGCGCCTTCACCGTACTTTCGATACTGACCTTGCCCACCGCCGAACCCACGAACAGCACGGCTCCCACCGGTGGCGTTATCAGGCCGATACCGAGGTTGACCAGCATGATCATGCCGAACTGCACCGGGTCGACGCCGATACCGAGGATCACCGGCATCAGGATCGGCGTGAGGATCAGGATCAGCGGCGCCATGTCCATCACGGTGCCGAGCAACAGCAGCATGACGTTGATGCACATCAGGATCACGTAGCGGTTGTCGGACAGGGTCAGGAACAGCGTGGTGATCTTCGCCGGGATCTGCATCAGGGTCATGATGTAGCCGAAACTGGCGGCGAAGCCGATCAGAATCATCACGATGGAAATGGTGCGCACTGTGCGGTGCATGAGTTTCGGCAGTTCACTCCATTTGTAGTCGCGGTAGATGAACATGGTGACGAAAAACGACCACAGCACGGCAATGGCCGCCGACTCGGTGGCCGTGAAGATCCCCGACAGAATCCCGCCGAGAATGATCACCATCGCCATCAGGCCCCACAAGGCTTCGCCGCAGATCTTCAGGGCTTCGCGCAGCGGGATCACTTCGCCCTTGGGGTAGTCGCGTTTGCGCGCAAAAATCAGACACAACACCATCAGGCACGCGCTCATCAGCAGACCCGGCACCACGCCGGCCATGAACAGCGAAGCAATCGAAACGGTGCCGCCGGCGGCCAGCGAGTAGAGCACCGAGTTGTGACTCGGTGGAGTCAGCAGAGCCTGCACCGAACCACTGACGGTGACCGCTGTAGAGAATTCCCGAGGGTAGCCTTTGCGCTCCATTTCCGGGATCAGCACCGAACCCACCGACGCCGTATCAGCAACCGACGACCCGGAAATCGCACCGAAAAAGGTCGAGGCCATGATGTTGACCAGCGACAGCCCGCCACGCACGAACCCCACCAGCACCCCGGCGAACGCCACCAGCCGTCGCGACATGCCGCCCTCGGCCATGATCGCGCCCGCCAGCACGAAGAACGGAATCGCCAACAGGGAGAATTTGTTCACCCCGCCCGCCACCTGGATCATCAAGGCCTGAAACGGGATGTCGATCCACCATGCGCCGATCAGCGCCGACAGCCCGAGCGCGTAGGCAACCGGCATGCCGATCAGGATCAGTGCGATAAAACTGCCCAGCAGAATCAATGCGTCCATCAGGCAGCCCCTTCGTTTTCTTCAACCAGGTCGAACCGCACCACGCGGCGATTGCTTTGATCGCCGAGCAACAGTTTTTCCAGCACGAAAATCAGCGTCAGCGCACCACCCACGGGGATCGGCATGTAGGTGATGCCGACCCGCAATGTCGGCAGGGCGCTCATGAACTGGTTCCACGTCGACAGGCACAGCTTGGTGCCCCAGATGGTCATGAACAGGCAGATGGTGCCCATGAGCACTTGCGAAATAATGCTCATGGTTCGGCGCATCTTCGGTTGCAGGCGATCGGTGACCATCGCCACCGCCATGTGCGCACCGGCGCGATAGCTGGCGGCGGCGCCGATGAAGGTGAAGACCATCATCAGCAGGATGGCGGTGGGCTCCGGCCAGCTTGAACCGGTGCCGAGGACGTAACGGGCGAACACGCCCCAGGGAATGATCAGGGAAATGGTCAGCACCGACAGACCGGCGACCCAGATGCAGGCCATGTAAATCCGGTCATTGATGCGCAGCAGCAAATTCTTCATCGGGTTCCACCGTAACCGGGCAGGCGTGAGCGTCGAGCGACGCCAGCGCTGCCGGGCCTTGTATTGAGGGCAGGGAGGTTACTGAACGGCTTCGATGCGCTTGATCAGGTCGACGTAGGGCGCGCCGTATTTTTCGCGGATCGAAGCGGTGGCCTCGTAGAAGGGTTTCTTGTCGACGGTGATGAACTCGACGCCGGCGGCCTTGAGTTTCTCTTCACTGCTGGCCGACTTGGCATCCCACAAGGTGCGCTCCTGGGCCTGCGCAGCCTTGGCGGCTTTTTTCACCAGGGTCTGCTGATCGGGAGTGAGTTTTTCCCAAGTGATTTTCGACATCACGATCGGTTCGGGCAGGATCAGGTGCCCGGTCAGGCTGTAGAACTTGGCGTTCTGGTAGTGGTTGTGTTCAAGCAGGGTCGGCGGATTGTTTTCCGCGCCGTCGATAACGCCGGTCTGCAGCGCACTGAAGATTTCGCCGGTGTCCATGGCGATCCCGTTGCCGCCCATGGCGTTGATGGTTTCGATGAACATCGGGTTGCCCTGCACACGGATTTTCATACCCTTGAGGTCTTCGAGGCTGCGCACCGGTTTCTTGGTGTAGATGTTGCGCGTGCCGCCGTCCATCCACGCCAGCGCCACGAGGTTGAATTCGGAGTTAGTGATCTTGTCGAGGATTTCGTCACCGATTTCACCGTCGATGATCTTGCGCATGTGCGCCTGATCACGGAACACGAACGGCATGTTGAACACGTTCACGTCCGGCACCACCGGACCGACGATACCGAGGCTGACGCGGGCCATCTGGATGGCGCCGACCTGAGCCTGTTCGACCACTTCCTTTTCCGAGCCGAGCACGCCGCCAGGAAACATTTTGAAGGTCAGCTTGCCGTCACTTTCGGCAACCAGGGTCTTGCCCAACTGTTCTTCAGCGACCACGGTCGGATAACCGGCGGGATGGATGTCGGCGAATTTGATTTCCAGCGCATGGGCGGCGCTGCCGAAGGTGAGCGCGAGGGGGAGAGCGGCGGCGAGCAACGTGCGTTTGAAGTCCATGAGGGGTTCTCCAGTCTTGTTATTTTTGTGTTCAAGGCACAGCGATGCAGCAGGGGGTTACAGCAGGTCGTCGAACAATGGCTCCGGCAGGCCTTTGACGCCGGGGTTGAGGGCGAACACGCCGCCGGCCAGCGATTGCGGATCCTGGTCGTCGCCGGGGCGGATCGAGGTCACGAACAAAGTGTCCATCCGGCTGCCACCGAAGGCGCACATGGTGGGTTTTTTCACCGGTACCTGCAGCGAGCGGTCAAGGCGACCGTCGGGGGTAAAACGATGGATCAGGCCGACATCGTTGGCGCAGATCCAGTAGCAGCCATCGGCATCCACGGCAGCGCCGTCGGGACGGCCGTAAAAATGGTTCATGTCCACGAACACCCTGCGGTTGGAGGGTGTGCCTGTCTCGGTGTCGTAATCGAAAGCCCAGATCAGTTGCACGTTCGGGTGCGAGTCCGACAGGTACATGGTTTTGCCGTCCGGGCTGAAGCCCAGACCGTTGGGCACGATGAAGCCATCAAGCTGTGCCTCGATCACGCCTGTTTGCCCGGCACCGTAACGATAGAGCCGGCCCTCGGGCAGATTCAGGCCCATGTTCAGCACCATGCTGCCGGCCCAGAACCGGCCCTGACGGTCGCAGCGACCGTCGTTCAGACGCATGTCCTGACGGCTGTGTCCGACGCTCGCCAGTTGCTCGCTGTCGAGGCTGCCATCGCTGTGCGGTTGCAAGTGAAAGAACCCGCTCTCCATACCGGCCACCCAGCCGCCCTTGCTGTGGCGGGCGAGGCAGGCAAGCATTTCGGGAGTCTTCCAGGCATGGACGTGGCCAGTGTCGGCGCTCCAGCGTTGCAGACCACCGTTGGGGATATCGACCCAGTACAAGGCGTTTTCCTGTGGCACCCAGACCGGGCTTTCACCGACCGCGTTGCGGGCGTCGACGATCAATTCGGCTTGCATACTCATTCTCTTGGTTTGTGCTTTTGGAGACGGACAAGCGCAGCGATCAATCGCCGAACGGGCCGGCCGCAACGAAGGCGCCGCCCTGATAGATCCGCGCCGGGTCATCGCTGGCGGGCATCGGCTGCGCCTCGACCTTGTCGCGAAACACTTCGGACGTGTCTTTGGCCTCGAAACCGAGGTGGCTGGCGAAGCGGTTGTCCCACCACACGTCCTTGTTGGCGGACATGCCATAAACCACGGTGTGGCCGACGTTGGGGGTGTACAGCGAACGCTCGAGCAGTTGGGTGAGGTCGTCGAAGCTCAGCCAGGTGTGCATCATTCGGCGGTTCTGCGGTTCGGGAAACGACGAGCCGATGCGGATGCTGACGGTTTCGATGCCATAGCGATCGAAGTAGAAACTGGCCATGTCTTCGCCGTAGGACTTGGACAGACCGTAGTAGCCGTCGGGGCGGCGAGCGGAGCTGGCGTCGAGGTGTTCGTTCTGTTTGTAGAAGCCGATGACATGGTTGGAGCTGGCGAAGATCACCCGCTTCACACCGTGTCGGCGTGCCGCTTCATAGATATGGAACACACCGCAGATATTGGCGCCGAGGATTTCTTCGAAGGGGCGCTCCACCGAGACGCCACCGAAGTGCAGGATCGCATCCACGCCTTCGACCAGTTGATGCACAGCGGTTTTGTCAGCGAGGTCGCAGAGCACGATTTCTTCGCGGTCATCGATGGCCGGGGCGAGGGCAGCGATGTCCGACAGGCGCAGTACGTTGGCGTAGGGGCGCAGACGTTCGCGCAAGACTTTGCCCAGGCCACCGGCGGCGCCGGTCAGCAGCAGGCGATTGAACGGAGTTGGGGCGGTGGGGGTGGACGTCATGGCAATCCCTTACACGTTGTTATTAGGTTTGTTGTAGGTTGTCGTATGACTGCGCTGAAGTATCGGTAGGGTTTCCGGAACTTGTCAACGCGACTTTCGGTGTAAATGACGGAAGGCTGATTCACCTTCCGCTCATGCCATGTTCGGGTCTACAGCAAGGAAATCGGGTAACTGATGAAGATCCGGTTCTCGTCGAATTCATTGGTGCTGAAGTCCCGGCGAATCGTCGCGTTGCGCCATTTGACGTTGAGGTTCTTCAGCGGGCCGCTCTGCACGGTGTAGGCCAGTTCCGATTCGCGACCCCATTCCTTGCCATCGGTGATGGTGCCGGTGTGCACGTTGTCGCCGCTGATGTAGCGGTTCATCAGCGTCAAGCCGGGGACGCCGAGGACGACGAAGTTGTAGTCGTGGCGAATCTGCCAGGAGCGCTCCTGCGCGTTGTCGTAACTGGCGTTGTAGCTGTCGTTGGCCAGGGTGCCGCCGCTGGTGCCGTTGACGCGCATCCAGGCATCGTCGCCGCTGAGCTTTTGCAAGCCGATGTAGAACGTGTTGCCGCCGTACCGGGCCGAAAGCATGGCGAACGCGGTTTTGTTGTCGAGGTCGCCGGCCTGGGCGCTGCCTTCCTCCTTGCCGGTGAAGAAACCGAGGTTGGCGCCGAGTGTCCAGTCGCCCAGTGGCTGGCTGTGGTTGAGGTTGAAATACTGCTGCTGGTAGATGTCGCTGAGTTCGGCGTACCACACACCGACGAGCGTGCGCTTATCGTTGAAGGTGTATTCGCCGCCGCCGAAGTTGAAGCGGTCGGAGGTGAATGCGCCTCGGCCGTTCATTGACATGTCTTCCATGCTGGCATCGTTGCGCGGGCTGTTGCCGCGGAACTGGCCACCGTAAAGGGTCAGGCCATTGATTTCGGTAGACGTGATCTGGCCGCCGCGAAAGGTCTGGGGCAGGGAGCGGCCATCATCCGAGCGCAGGATGGGCAGCACCGGCATCCATTCACCCACCTTCAATTCGGTCTTCGACACCTTGGCCTTGAGCGCTACACCCAGGCGCCCGAAATTGTCCGCCGGGCGCCCGTCATCGTGGATCGGTAGCAGTTGCGTACCGCCGGTGCCTTTGCCGCCATCGAGCTTCTGCGAATACATGCCCAGCACGTCCAGGCCAAACCCGACCGTGCCCTGAGTGAAACCGGATTTGGCGTCGAGGATGAAGTTCTGTGTCCACTCTTCAGCCTTGCCCTGCGGATAGTTCGGGTTGACGAAGTTGCGATTGAAGTAGGCGTTGCGCAGGTTCAGGGTGGCTTTGCTGTCTTCGAGGAAACCCTCGGCATCGGCGCTCATCGGCAAGGCGAGGGCGAGACTGCCGTAGCCAATCAGGCTCAGGGTGGAACGCGGGCGGGGGATAGAAAAACGGGACGTGCGGACGGAATTGCAGACGAATGTGCTCACTGTGACGCTCCCTGTTTCATTTGTTGTTTTTATTATTTGTTATACGTCGTCGTACAACATGGTTGCGGATATTTGCGAGGTTTTCCGGAAAAGTCAACAGGGCGTCGTACGATGACTTCCCGTGAGCGAGCAGCCCTCCAAATGCTGTGAGGAAGGCTGCTTCGGGCCGCTTTTATTGGTTGTAGAGCGCCTCCGTGTTATCGATCAGTGGATTTTTTTCGGTCAGCACGATTTGTGCGATCTGATCCTTGCGCATGAAACTCACCTTCGGATGCGACTGGGCGTACCGGATAAAACGCTCCATGGCCTCGACCATCGCGGGCGTGCCGCCAATACGGTCGTGCAGGCTCACCGACATCATCCGCCGCTTGCTCGCGCCTTCGGCGTAGAGGCGATCGAATTCCAGCACCAGTTGCTGGTAGAACTGCTCGGCGGAGAAATGCCGGCCCTCAATCAGCACGATGTCGTTGTTGCGCAGGGTGTACGGCACCACGGCGAATTTGCGCCCGCGAACCATGGTCACGAACGGCTCGTCGCGGCTGACGTCGTCGATGTGATAGGTGAAATTCAGATCCTGCAGCACCTTCAACGTATTGGGGCTGCGGCGCAGCCAGTTGGCGTTGTAGCCGACCGAGCGCTGGCCGGTGATTTTCTCCACCGCCGCAACGCCATCACCGATGAACTGTTTTTCCTGGGCGTAGTTCATGTTGTACGAATCGGCCCAGCGCATGCCGTGGGCCGCCAGCTCATGGCCGCGCTCGGCGATGGCTTTGGCCAGTTCCGGGTGCTTGAGCGCCGCTTCGCCGACCACGTGGGAGGTGACTTTGATGCCGGTGCGATCCCACAGATCGAGCATGCGCCACAGGCCTTCCTTGTAGCCGTAATCGAACCAGGTCTGCGCCGGCAGGTCCGGATAGCCTTTTGGCAGCGGTGTACCGGAGAAAGGGCTTTCAGCGCCTTCCGGCTGGCCGCCGGTTTCGAATTGCATCGACACCGAAATCACCAGTTGCGAGCCGTCCGGCCACGGGCGTTCCTGGGCGAAGGCGAGGGCGGGCAGCATCAGCGCGGCGGCCAGCAGGTTTTTCAGCAGACGCGGGGAGCGTTGCCAGCGGGGAGTGGTCATATCGGGCACCTTGCAGGTTGAGAAGTGCGGCAAGGTTGGCATCCGCTACGCTTGGGAAAAATCCGCTGCGGGCGAGATGACCTTTAAACAAAATTTACGAATCGCGATGCACGAATTCCTGGTGGGAGCGAGCCTGGATAGGTGTTTGGCCAGGATTTGCGGCACACTTAAGCGACTACAAGACAAGGCCTTTCAATGGATCAATACGCCCCGCGCAACTGGCAGCCGCACGAGAAGCCCAGTCTGCCCGGTTCCCCCTCGACGCCGCTGCACTCCAACCCCAAGCGCCTGGCTTATGCGCTGGTGGGCTTGCTGGTGGCGGTGACCGGTGGGCTGGGTAATGCGCTGGTGGTCGCTAACCTGCCTTATCTGCAAGGTGCGCTCGGGGCGACGACGGCGGAGATGGCCTGGCTGCCGGCGGCGTACGTGATGACCAACGTGTCGATGAACCTGCTGCTGGTGAAGTTTCGCCAGCAGTTCGGCCTGCGGGCGTTCACCGAGGTGTTTCTGGTGCTGTATGCGCTGGTGACCTTCGGCCATCTGTTCGTCAATGACCTGAATTCGGCGATTGCCGTGCGTGCGGCCCACGGCATGGTCGGCGCGGCGTTGAGCTCGCTGGGCCTGTATTACATGGTGCAGGCGTTCCCGGCCAAATGGCGGATGAAGGCGCTGGTGTTGGGCCTCGGCACTTCACAGCTGGCCTTGCCGCTGGCGCGACTGTTTTCCGAAGACCTGTTGCAGATCGCCGAATGGCGCGGCCTGTACCTGTTTGAGTTGGGCATGGCGTTGCTGTCGCTGGGCTGCGTCCTGATGCTCAAACTTCCGCCGGGTGACCGGTTCAAGACCTTCGAACCCCTCGACTTCCTGACGTTCGCGATCCTTGCGACCGGCGTTGCGCTGTTGTGCGCGGTGTTGTCCTTGGGGCGGATCGACTGGTGGCTGGAGGCCGACTGGATTGGCATCGCTTTGGCCGCGTCGATTGCTCTGATTCTCGCGGGGCTGGCCATCGAACATAACCGCAGCAACCCGATGCTGATGACCCGCTGGCTCGGCAGCGGGGTGATGATCCGTCTGGCGCTGGCGGTGATCCTGATTCGCATGGTGACCTCGGAGCAATCCACTGGCGCCGTGGGCTTCATGCAGAACCTGAACATGAGCAGCCAGCAGCTTCATAGCCTGTATGTGGTGATGCTGATCGGAAGCGTCGCCGGGCTGCTGACCAGTGCGCTGACCATCGACCCGAAACACCTGCTGATGCCGCTGATCATTTCGCTGGCGTTGATGGCCACCGGCTCGATCATGGACAGCTCATCGAACAACCTGACCCGCCCCGGCAACCTGTATTTCAGCCAGTTCCTGCTAGCGTTCGGCAGTACCTTTTTCCTCGGCCCGACCATGGTGCTGGGCACGCGCAACGTGCTGACCAACCCGCGCAACCTCGTGAGTTTTTCGGTGTTGTTCGGGATCTGCAACAACCTCGGCGGTCTGATCGGCGCGGCGTTGCTGGGGACGTTCCAGATCGTGCGCGAGAAATTTCATTCCAGCCACATCGTTGAGCAACTGGTGATGTCCGATCCCCGCGTCGCCGCGCGAGTTCAGAGCGGCGGATCGGCGGTCGGCTCCGTGATTGCCGACCCGCGTCTGCGCAATCTGCAGGGCATTCGCAGCCTGGCCAACGCCGCCACCCGCGAAGCCAACGTACTGGCCTATAACGATGTGTTCATGCTGATCGCGGTGATCGCGATCCTGACCATGATCTGGATTTCCATCCGTGCGCTGTGGCTGATCAGCACCACCAAAGCCGTCGCCCCGACACCTTCCGTACCTTCCAGCGGTGCCACTTCTTCATGACCGAACCGACTACCACGACCACCAATGCCATCGCCGCCACCCCTGAAGGTGTGGCGCCGCCGTCATCACCGAACACCGAGCCGCGCTCGTTGCGGGTGCGGATCATCTCATCGCTGGGGTTTGCCGCGATTGCCATCGTCGGCGTGCTGATCGTGCTCTATGCCTGGCAGTTGCCGCCGTTCAGCAGCGCGGTCGAGACCACTGAAAACGCCCTGGTGCGCGGTCAGGTAACGATCATCGGCCCGCAACTCAGTGGGTATGTGTTTGAAGTGCCGGTGCAGGATTTCCAGTTTGTGAAGGAGGGGGATTTGCTGGTGCGTCTTGATGATCGTATCTATCAGCAACGCCTCGACCAGTCGCTGGCGCAACTGGCGGTGCAGAAAGCTTCACTGGCCAACGTCGTGCAGCAGCGCAACAGCGCCGAGGCGACGATCAAGTTACGTCAGGCGGTGGTGGCCGACAGCGAAGCGCAGCTACGCAAAAGCGAGGCGGATCTGCGACGCAACAAAGCGCTGGTCAATGACGGCTCCGTGTCCAAGCGCGAGATGGACGTGGCGCTGGCCGCCAACGCCCAAAGCATTGCGGCGGTGGCGCAGGCCAAGGCCAATCTGGAAATCGCCCGGCAGGATCTGCAAACGGTGATCGTCAATCGCGGCTCTCTGGAAGCGGCGGTGGCCAGCGCCGAGGCGGCGGTGCAGCTGGCGCGGATCGACTTGTCCAACACTCGGATCATTGCTCCACGTGACGGTCAGTTGGGGCAGATTGGCGTGCGCCTCGGCGCCTACGTCAACTCCGGGGCGCAGTTGATGGCGCTGGTGCCGAACCAGAAATGGGTGATCGCCAACCTCAAGGAAACCCAGATGGACAATGTGCGCGTCGGGCAACCGGCGAGCTTCACCGTCGATGCCTTGAACCACCGCAAATTCACCGGCCACGTGCAGCACATCTCGCCGGGCACCGGTTCCGAATTCGCGTTGTTGCAGGCCGACAACGCCACCGGCAACTTCGTGAAAATCGCCCAGCGGGTGCCGGTGCGCATCACCATCGATCCAGATCAGCAGGAGAGCGAGCGTTTGCGGCCGGGGATGTCGGTGGTGGTCAGCATTGATACGGCGGCGGGCGACACCCAGAAACACTGACCTCAGGCGGCGATCATCGGCGGCAGGGTGCCGAGCACGGACACCGCCGCCACGGCGCCGATCCCCAGCAGCCATTCGAGCATGACGCTGTGCTTGAGGGTGTCGAGCCGTTGTTCACAATCGTTGATCCGCACGCGATTGAACAGCGCCAGTGCAAGCATGCCGGACACCAGCAGCGCCTTGATCAGCAGTATCAGGGCGAATCCCGAGAACAGCGGTGTCGGCCACCATTGGCCGGTGAGCACGCGCACGTTGATCAGCCCGGTGATCAGCAGGCCGGCGACCAGTGCGTAACCGAGTCCGCTGAATCGCCGCAAGACTTCGCGTATATCTTCGTGACGTTGGCGCAGGATCATCACCAGCATCAGCAGCCCGCCGAGCCAGGCGCCGACACACGTCAGGTGAATGACTTGATTGAGGATCAGCATTTGCCCGCTGAAGCCATCGAGCATCGCCCCGTGTCCGACCGGTGCCAGCGTCATCAGCAGCAGCGCGCTCAGGCCCAGCCGCAATGGCCGGTTCGAACGCCACGGCGTAAACAGCAACGCCAGCAACAGCGCATTGATCAACAGATGCCAGCGCCAGACCTGACCGAAAAACGTATGACCGAGAACCAGCTCGACGGTGGCCGGATCAAAAGCGGCAGCCGCCGAACCGGCCATGCTTGCAGTAATCAACAACGCCCAGATGACGCCGCTGAGCAGGGCAATCGCCACCAGCCAGCGAGCCAGTCGCGCCAACTGCCGATCCAGTGCCGGCGCTTCACCCTTGAGCAGCAGCGGCCGGAACAGCCAGGCCCCGAACAGCATCAACACCACGATGAAATGCAGGAACCGGCACAGCACCAGCGCTTCACTCATGAATTACTGGCCAACCTTGAACTGATAGGCGCCTTCGCTTTTGTGCGTGTCGACCGACACCGCATGCCATTCGACCTTGTATTCGCCAGCGGTCAGTGGTGCTTCGGGGGTGACGATCAGGGTTTTCTTGTCACCTTCGGTGGTCAGCGGTTTGACTTTCACCGGCTTGCCGCCGTGGGTCACGGTGACTTTGGTGAAGCTGGCTTCGACGCCTTCGGAAAACACCAGGCGCAGATCCGCCGGTGCGGCGACGGTGCTGTCGGCGGCCGGGGTCTGGCTTTTCAGGTGGGCGTGGGCGAAGGCCTGGGAAGTGACGATCAGCGAGGCCAGCAGCGCGCCAGCGGTGAACAGTTTTTTCATCGACATGGAAAGATTCCTTTCAGTGAAATGGCGGGCTGAGTATAGAACCTGGATCACAGGGCTTTCAGGCGCATGTGAATGACCGGAAAGGGCCGGCCTTCGCCGTCGAGTGCCGAGCGGCCGATGTCTTCGAATCCGTAGTGCCGATAGAAGCCGTGGGCTTGCGGGTTCTGTTCGTTGACGTCGACCTTCAGCAACGGGCGCCGGACGTGGTCGAGCAAGCGGCGGCCGATACCCTGGCCACGCTGAGCCGGGTCAATGAACAGCATTTGTACGGTGTCGTCATCGGTGGCGATGAAGCCTGCCGGGGAGTGGTCGGGGTTCTCGAAAACCTTCACATCCAGCGCGGGCAGGTAGGTGTCACGCACCAGCGGGAACAGCCGATGGATGTCATCTTCCGGGAGGAAGTCGTGAGTGGCGCGGACCGAGCGCTCCCACAGTGCGGCGAGCTGCGGATCATCCGCAGCGATGCGCTTTCGAATGGTCATGGACAGATCCTTCAGTGTCTGACGGGGAGAAGGAGGGCGATCCTAAACCAGAAAAAAGCCCAAGTGTGTGAAGAATCGTTCTCGGCTGTCGCCCCTTGCCCAGAGCGGATGCTAGTCTTCAACAACGTTGTCTTCAGGGAGCCCTCATGGGCAATCACAAGATCGAAATCCGCCGCACCAACGTCGACAAGATCCTGCTGGCGGCGGAAAAAGTCTTCGCCGAAAAAGGTTTCGGCGGCACCGCCATGGCGGACATCGCGGCTGAAGTGCAGCTGCCGCGATCCAACCTGCATTACTACTTTTCGACCAAGAGCGAACTGTACAGCGCGGTGCTGTTCGACCTGCTGGAAGTGTGGAAGCAGGACGCGCTGTGCTTCGAGATGTTCGACGATCCGCGCGTGGTGCTCAGCAGCTACATCCGCGCCAAAATGAACCACTCGCGCAGCCGGCCTTACGGGTCGAAAGTCTGGGCCAACGAAATCATCCACGGCGCCCCGACCCTCGGCGAGGCGCTGGATGTGAGCCTGTATGACTGGGCGAAGATGAAGGAGGCGAAGATCCGGCAGTGGGTGGAGGACAAGCGGATTCTGCCGGTGGAGCCGTCGAGCCTGCTGTACATGATCTGGGCGTCGACGCAGCACTATGCCGACTTTGATCATCAGGTGAATATTTTGAATGAGCACCAGCCGCTGTCGGACATGCAGTTCGAGCGGGCGGTGCAGACGGTGACCAGCGTGATTTTGCGGGGGATTGGATTAGAACCTTGAAAGTCAAAAGCTGGCCCTCACCCCAGCCCTCCCGAAACGTCGGACCGCCCGGAGGGAGAGGGAGCCGACCGAGGTGTCTTGCGGGTTACATCGACCTGAACCAGCGAGTTGATTATGGATTCAAAGCCTTGTTCCGGCCGTTTCGGTTATGGATTCAAAGCGCAGCTCTAGCAGCTTCGGTTATGGATTCAACGCAAGACTTTCACGTCGGTGTAATTCATCAATATCCCCCAATCAGTCCCCTCTCCCTCGGGGAGAGGGTTAGGGTGAGGGGACTTCTGGATCAGCAGGCAATCTAGACAGCAACGTGATACGGATTCCTCGGATCATGATTCCAGTCCAGGAACGGCTTCCCTGTCTCCATCGGCACCATCTCGATGCAATCCGCTACCGGGCAGGTGATCTGGCACAGATTGCACCCCACACACTCATCATCGATCACTTCATATTGATGCGTGCCATCGGCCTGTTTCATGCTGCTGATGGCCTGGTGTGAAGTGTCCTCGCAGGCAATGTGGCAACGCCCGCAACCAATGCATGCCTCCTGGTCGATCTTCGCGATCACCTGATAGTTGATGTCCAGGTACTTCCAGTCCGTGGTATTGCCCACCGCGCGCCCGGAAAACTCGGCAATGCTGGCGTAACCCTGACTGTCCATCCACCGCGACAGGCCATCCTTCATCTCATCGACAATCCGGAAACCATGCAGCATCGCCGCTGTGCACACTTGCACCGCGCCGCTGCCCAGTGCGATGAACTCCGCCGCGTCACGCCAGCTGCCAATGCCGCCAATGCCGCAGATCGGCAGGCCCTGGGTCTGCGGATCACGGGCGATTTCCGCGACCATATTCAGCGCGATCGGTTTGACCGCCGAGCCGCAATAACCGCCGTGGGTACTTTTGCTGCCGACGGTGGGCAGGGCGACCATGTGTTCGAGGTCGACGCTGGTGATCGAGTTGATGGTGTTGATCAGCGACACTGCATCGGCGCCGCCCCGATGCGCGGCGCGGGCGGCGACGCGGATGTCGGTGATGTTCGGTGTGAGTTTGACGATCACCGGCAGCGAGCAATAGGTCTTGCACCAGCGCGTAACCTGCTCGACGTACTCCGGCACCTGACCGACCGCCGCGCCCATGCCGCGCTCGGGCATGCCGTGGGGGCAGCCGAAGTTCAGCTCGATGCCGTCAGCGCCGGTGGTTTCCACCAGTGGCAGGATGTGTTTCCACGACTCTTCGACGCACGGCACCATCAGCGACACGATCAGCGCGCGATCCGGCCAGTCCTTCTTCACCTGGGTGATTTCCCGCAGGTTGATTTCCAGCGAACGGTCGGTGATCAGTTCGATGTTGTTGATGCCCAGCACTTCGCGGTTGGCGCCGTAGTGCGCCGAATAACGCGACGACACGTTGACCGCCGCCGGGTCTTCACCCAGGGTTTTCCAGACCACGCCGCCCCAGCCGGCCTCGAAGGCGCGCACCACGTTGTAGGCCTTGTCGGTCGGCGGCGCGGAGGCCAGCCAGAACGGATTGGGGGCTTTGATACCGGCGAAGACAATCGAGAGATCGGCCATTTACGCAGCCTCCACATTAAGCATCAGTTGAGCGTTGATCGCCTCAGCGGCGCGCTTGCCGTGTTGCACCGCTTGCACGGTCAGGTCCTGATCGAGGCTGGTGCAGTCCCCGCCTGCGTACACACCGGGGATACTGGTGCGCAGGTTTTCATCGACCTGGATGCGTTCGCCCTGACGCTTGAGTTCGCGGGCCAGCGGGTCGGCGAGGGCGCTGCCGTCGAAGGCCTGACCGATGGCTTTGAAGATCGCATCGGCGGCCAGTTCGAACGTCTCGCCAGTGGTTTGCAGGCGACCATCCACCAGATGGGTGCGGGCGAAACGCATGCCGCGCACCTTGCCTTGCGCGTCGAGCAGCACTTCGTCCGGTTGCGCCCAGGTCAGCAGTCGCACCTGATTGGCCTTGGCGATGTCTTGTTCATGGCCGGTGGCGCCCATGTCCGCCGCGCCACGGCGATAGACCAGATTGACGTCGCGGGCGCCGAGGCGGGCCATTTGCACGGCCATGTCGATGGCGGTATTGCCGGCACCGAGGACGATGCAATGTTCGGCCAGCGGCAGTTGCGACAGGTCATCGGCCTGGCGCAATTCGCGGATGTAGTCGGTGGCGGCGAGCAGGCCGGGGGCGTCTTCGTGGGCCAGGCCGAGTTGCTTGCTGGCGTTCAGGCCTAGACCGAGGAACACCGCGTCGAACTGTTGGTGCAATTCGCTGAGGGTCAGATTCTCACCGAGTTTCTGGCCGTGACGGATTTCGATGCCGCCGATCTGCAGGAGGAAATCCAACTCCTTCTGTGCATAGTCGTCGACCAGTTTGTACTTGGCGATCCCGTATTCGTTGAGCCCGCCAGCCTTTTCCCGTGCCTCGAAAATCACCACGTCGTGACCATGCATGGCGCTGCGATGCGCGCAGGACAAACCCGCCGGGCCGGCACCAACCACGGCGATGCGTTTACCGGTGGCGGCGGCGCGCTGGAACGGGTGCTCGGTAAAGTGCGCGTTGTCCACGGCATAGCGTTGCAGCAGGCCGATCAGCACCGGCGCGCATTCGTGGGCGTTGTTGCGCACGCAGGCTTGCTGGCAGAGGATTTCGGTCGGACAGACCCGCGCGCAGCTGCCGCCAAGGATGTTCGCCGAAAGGATTTTCTGCGCGGCGCCTGGCACGTTGTCCTGATGGATATTGCGGATGAACGACGGAATGTCGATCTCACTCGGGCACGCATTCACGCACGGCGCGTCGTAGCAGTACAGGCAGCGTGAGGCTTCCAGATGCGCCTGACGGTCGTTGAGCGGTGGCGCCAGATCGGTGAAATGGCCGGCGAGGGCGGCCGCACTTTCGTGCGGGTGCGGGAGATGGTTCAGGGTCTCGATCACGGTTTTTTGCCTCACGGTTATTTGAGGTTTTCTGCCTCTGTCGGGCAGTGGTTTTTTGATCGTTCCCACGTCGAGGCGTCGAACCGTCCGCGTGGGAATGCCTCAAGGGACGCTCCGCGTCCAGTGACGCGGAGCGTCACGGGCTGCATTCCCACGCAGAGCGTGGGAACGATCTGATCAGCGCTTGACGGCCACAGGCCTGTGCAACTCAGCCCGTTTGCTCAGCAAATCAAACACCGCCGGATACGCCGGCCGTTCGATATACCGGCCCGCCCCACGCTCGGCGCGCAGGTCGCCGTCGGCCCAGACCACCCGGCCCTGGCTGACGGTATGGCTCGGCACACCGGTCACGGTCTTGCCTTCGAAGATGTTGAAGTCCACCTGCTGATGGTGGGTCTTGGCGGAGATGGTGCGGGTGCCTTGCGGATCCCACAGCACCAGGTCGGCATCGGCGCCGACGCGGATCGCGCCTTTGCGCGGGTAGAGGTTGAAGATCTTCGCAGTGTTGGTGGAGGTGAGGGCGACGAAGTCCTGCATCGACAACCGCCCCGAGTTCACCCCTTCATCCCACAACACCGCCATGCGGTCTTCGATGCCGGCGGTGCCGTTGGGGATCTTGCTGAAGTCGTCACGGCCGGCGGCTTTCTGCTCGGCGCAGAAGCAGCAGTGGTCGGTGGCGGTGGTGTGCAGATTGCCGCTCTGCAGGCCATGCCACAGCGCATCCTGATGCCCGCGCGGACGGAACGGCGGGCTCATCACGTAACCGGCGGCGGTCTGCCAGTCCGGGTGCTGATAGACACTGTCGTCCAGCAGCAGATGCCCGGCCAGCACTTCGCCGTAGACCGGTTGGCCCTTGCTGCGGGCATAGGTGATTTCGTCGAGGGCCTCCTTGGTCGAGACGTGCACCAGGTACAGCGGGGTTCCGATGGTTTCAGCGATGCGGATCGCCCGGCTCGCGGCTTCGCCTTCAACTTGTGAGGGCCGCGACAGGGGATGCGCTTCCGGCCCGGTGATGCCCTGGGCCATCAACTTGCGTTGCAGGTGATAGACCAGCTCGCCGTTTTCCGCGTGCACGGTCGGCACCGCGCCGAGTTCCAGGCAGCGCTCGAAGCTCGCCACCAGCGTGTCGTCGGCGGCCATGATCGCGTTCTTGTAAGCCATGAAATGCTTGAAGCTGTTGATCCCGTGATGGCTGACCAGCTCGGCCATTTCCTCCCGCACCTGCTCGCTCCACCAGGTGATCGCGACGTGGAAGCCGTAGTCGGAGGCGGACTTTTCCGCCCAGCCGCGCCACTGGTGAAACGCTTCGAGCAGCGACTGCTGCGGATTGGGAATCACGAAATCGATGATCGAGGTGGTGCCGCCGGCCAGGCCAGCGGCGGTGCCGCTGTAGAAGTCTTCGCTGGCCACGGTGCCCATGAACGGGAGTTGCATGTGGGTGTGTGGATCGATGCCGCCGGGCATCAGGTATTGGCCGCTGCCGTCGAGTACTTCGGCGCCGGCGGGAACATCCAGGTTTTCACCAATGGCTTTGATCACGCCGTCAGCGCAATAGACATCGGCGCGGTAACTTTCATCATGGGTAACAACGGTGGCGCCACGGATCAACAGAGACATTCCGAGTTCCTCGCAGGCATGACCGACTTGTGCCGGTTCTAGTGTTTTATTGTTTGCAGCACCGAATGCGTAATCTTGTCAGCGCTGTCAGGAATAGACGCTAGTCGCAGTTCTGCAATTGATCAAGATTATTTTTTATAAGCTTATGACTGTTTTAAATTGTTGATAAATAACGATAAAAATACTAAATCACCAAAATGGTGAGGCGCTTCACCATTTTGACGAACTTGACAGGTTGGAAATATGAGCAAGATTTCCTATGTGAAATCAGCCGCTTGAAGTTGAGCTGCGGGTGAGGCGTTCTGAAGAAAAATAATGCAGTGCACCAGATTGAGTCCTGACAGTTCGGACAACTTGCCTGGCATTTGGCCTGAGTGTTCAGTCAAGTTTTCGCGGCCTCACAGGTGAATAATTAAAACTGATAAACATCAGTCGGTTACAAAAAAATAGAAGCACGGCCCGATGCGAAAGCGGGGCACCCGGCACGTTTATTGATGCCGCCGCTGACACCATGGCCGGTGCATGAAAGTTGTCAGTTCCTCCGGCCATCGTCCGGCTCGTACCTGCGTGTGCAGCCGCCTGATGAGCAAAAAAATAATCAGAAGAACAGTGGAGCGGCCATGCAACAGAACAGATCGCAAGTGACCGAGCGCGACGGCTTGTTCGAACTCGAAGCCGGCAGCGACGTCCTCGACAGTCCCCGTTACAACCACGACATGGCACCGACCAAGGTGCGCGAACGAACCTGGAACAAATGGCACATCACCGCGCTGTGGGTCGGCATGTCGATCTGCGTGCCGACCTACACCCTCGGCGGCGTCCTCACCGCGTATTTCGGCCTTAGCGTCGGCGAGGCCTTGCTGGCGATTCTGTTTGCCAACGTCATCGTCTTGATTCCCCTCACGCTCAACGCGTTTCCCGGCACCAAGTACGGGATTCCGTTTCCCGTGCTGCTGCGCTCGTCGTTCGGGATTCTCGGCTCCAACGTGCCGTGCCTGATCCGCGCGCTGGTGGCGTGCGGCTGGTTCGGCATCCAGACCATGTTCGGCGGGCTGGCGATTCACCTGTTTCTCGGCTCGGTGTTCGAGGGCTGGAAATCCCTTGGCGGGACGGGGGAGGTGATCGGTTTCATGGTCTTCTGGGCGCTGAACCTGTGGGTGGTAATCCGCGGTGCCGAGTCGATCAAATGGCTGGAAACCCTGTCGGCACCGCTGCTGGTGGCAGTCGGCATCGGACTGCTGGTGTGGGCCATGCCGAATGTGTCGATGACCGAGTTGCTGGCGATTCCGCCGAAGCGTCCCGAGGGCGCGAGTGTGGTCAGTTACTTCGCCGCCGGTCTTACGGCGATGGTCGGTTTCTGGGCCACATTGTCGTTGAACATTCCCGACTTCAGCCGTTATGCCCGCAGCCAGAAGGATCAGATCCTCGGGCAGATTTTCGGCCTGCCGCTGACCATGTTCCTGTTCGCCGCACTGGGCGTGGTGATGACCGCCGCCTCGGTGAAACTGGTGGGCGTCAGCGTCTCCGATCCGGTGACTTTGATCGGCCACATCCAGAGCCCGGTATGGGTCGCGGTGGCCATGGCGCTGATCATCATCGCCACGCTGTCGACCAACACCGCCGCCAACATCGTTTCACCAACCAACGACTTCCAGAACATCGCGCCCAAGGTGATCAACCGCACCAAAGCGGTGATTCTCACCGGGTTCGTCGGGCTGGCGCTGATGGGCCATGAGCTGCTGAAAAAGCTTGGGCTGATCGTCTCCGATGTCAGCCTGGAAACCGTGTATTCGAACTGGCTGCTGGGCTATTCCAGCCTGCTCGGGCCGATCGCCGGGATCATGGTGGTGGACTATTTCCTGATCAAGAAACAGCAACTGGACCTGGCCGGCCTGTACCGCGACGACGTGTACCCGGCGTGGAACTGGGCCGGGTTCATCGCGTTCGGCGTGCCGGTGGTGCTGACCTTGCTGTCGCTGGGTAGCAGCGCATTCAGCTGGTTCTACAGCTACGGCTGGTTCACCGGCTCGGCGCTGGGCGGGTTGATCTATTACGGGTTGTGCGCGATGCGTGCGCAGCCTTCTGCCGTGAAAACACCGGTATAGCAGATGATCGTTCCCACGCTCTGCGCGGGAACACAGCCCGGGACGCTCCGCGTCCCCACAGCGGACGCAGAGCGTCCATGGATGAATTCCCACGCAGAGCGTGGGAACTAACTGCCTGAGGAGATCCCCATGAACGCAGCCGTAGACGTTCTGCAATCGACCCATCAGCACATCAACCGCGACCGCTTGTGGGCGTCGCTCATGGAGCTCGCCAAACTCGGCGCCACGGTCAAGGGCGGGGTCTGTCGCCTGGCCCTGACCGACCTTGATCGCCAGGCCCGCGACCTGTTCGTGCAGTGGTGCAAGGACGCCGGTTGCAGCGTCACGGTCGATGAAGTCGGCAACATCTTCGCCCGTCGTCCCGGCGGCAACCCGAACCTGCCGCCGGTGATGACCGGCAGCCATATCGACACCCAGCCCACCGGCGGCAAGTTTGACGGCTGCTTCGGCGTGCTGGCCGGGGTCGAGGTGTTGCGCACTCTCAACGACCTCGGCGTGGAAACCGAGGCACCGCTGGAAGTGGTGGTCTGGACCAACGAGGAAGGCTCGCGCTTCGCCCCGTGCATGATGGGCTCCGGCGTGTTCGCGGAAAAATTCACCCTCGAAGAGACCCTGGCCAAGGTCGATGCCGACGGCGTCACGGTCGGCGAAGCACTGAACGCCATCGGCTACGCCGGGCCGCGCAAGGTCAGCGGGCACAAGGTCGGCGCCTATTTCGAAGCACATATCGAGCAAGGCCCGATCCTTGAGGACGAGCAGAAAACCATCGGTGTAGTGCTCGGCGCACTGGGGCAGAAGTGGTTCGACCTGAAACTGCGCGGCGTCGAAGCCCACGCCGGTCCGACCCCGATGCACCTGCGCAAGGATGCTCTGGTCGGCGCCTCGGTGATCGTCGGCGCGGTCAATCGCGCAGCGCTCGGTCATCAGCCCCACGCCTGCGGCACCGTCGGTTGCCTGCAAGCCTATCCCGGCTCGCGCAACGTTATTCCGGGTGAGGTGCGCATGACCCTCGACTTCCGCCACCTGGAACCGGCACGCCTCGACTCGATGATCGCCGAGGTCAAGCAAGTCATCGAAGCCACCTGCGAAGAACACGGCTTGACCTATGAATTGACCCCGACCGCCGACTTCCCGCCGCTGTACTTCGAAAAAGGCTGCGTCGAAGCCGTGCGCGGCGCCGCCAAAGGTCTGGGCCTGTCGCACATGGACATCGTCAGCGGCGCCGGCCACGACGCGATTTTCCTCGCCGAACTGGGTCCGGCCGGGATGATCTTCGTACCGTGCGAAGGCGGCATCAGCCACAACGAAATCGAAAACGCCGCGCCGGACGATCTGGCGGCCGGCTGTGCAGTGTTGCTTCGCGCGATGCTGGCAGCTTCGGCGGCGGTGGCCGGGGGGCAACGCGCGGCGTGAACACGGACAGAGCTGGATGGGTCGGCAAAACATTCTATTGCCAGGCAAAGCTTTACCTGTGGGAGCGAGCTTGCTCCCACAGTTTTTGCACGTTGGCTTGCGACTACCCAGGTCTTTCGTTGGTGTTCGCCGAACCTTTGCGACGGTCACTGCCGTTCGGGTTGCCAACGTCCAGCAATCGTCTTTCCACCAGCACATTCTCGAGCGCCTGGCGTTCGGCCGGCGCCATCTCGTGCTCGCGCTTTTTCAGCTCCAGCAGGATGGGGCTGGACCAGGTGCGATAGGTCTGTTCGATGAGGCGGTTGGATGTCATCAGTCTCTCCTTGATCAAGAGCCCGATCTTGCTGGCTGGGGCTCAATCCGATGAGGTACTAACGTTAGTCGACAAAAGCGCAGGGCGCTAATGCCGCCGGCGGGAGCCGACGAGGCGAATCGTCGCACCGTCGCTCCCACCGGTCATCCATCAATCGTCGACCTTCATCATCGCCTGCACACCCTCCCAGGCCTCGGCCCGCATCCGCTCGATATCCAGCCCCGGAATCACGCCGTTGTCGACGACGATCCGCCCACCCACCAGGCTGTATTTCACGGCAATCGGCTCACCCGCGACGACCGGTGCGACGGCGCTGTCGTGGAAACCGTAGAAGCGTGGGTGGTCGAGACTGTAGATCACCAGATCCGCTGCCTGGCCGACTTCCAGCGTACCGACCGCGCCGAGGCCGAGCACTTGCGCGCCGCCGGCTGTGCCCCAGTGAATGACGTCTTCGGCGGTGGTGGCGGAGGCGCCTTGTTCGGCGCGGTGGATCAGCCAGGCGGTGTTGGCTTCGCCGACCATGCTTCCGGATTCGTTGGAGGCCACGCCGTCGACGCCGAGGGAGATCGGCACGCCGGCCTCATACATCTGCGGGATCGGTGCGACGCCGCTGCCCAGCCGGGCGTTGCTCACCGGGCAGTGGGAGACGCCGGTGCCGGTCTGGGCGAGCATGCGGATTTCCCCCGGTTGCAGGTGCACGGCGTGGGCGAACCAGACGTCCGGGCCGAGCCATTCGTGTTCGGCGACGAATTCCACCGGCAGGCAGTTGTACTTGTCGCGGCAGAAGTTCACGTAGTTTTCGGTTTCAGACAGGTGCGTGTGCAGGCGCAATCCCATGCCTCGGGCGGTGTGCGCCAGTTCGCGCAACAACGTTGGCGGCAGCGAGAAAGTCGGCGTGGTAGGCGCCACGACCACCCGGCGCAAGGCATCCGGGGTGTCCTGGTGGTAGCGCGATTTCAGCCGTTCGATGTCGCCGACCATTTGCTCCAGGGATTCCGGTTGCAGCGCGGTTTTCGAGAAGCCCGGGTGCGCGCTGGCCGACTCCAGTGCGCCGCCACGGCAGAGCACGAAGCGCAGGCCGAATTCCTCGGCGAGGTCGAACAGCAGGTCGCCGGTCTCGGTGCTGCCGTGGGCGTGGTAGAGGTAGTGGTGATCGGCGCAGGTGGTGACGCCGGACAGCAGCAGTTCGACCATCCCCAGCCGTGCGGCGATCCGCGCCAGTTGCGGGGTGAAGCGGTTCAGGCGCGGATAGGGCACGCTGGCCAGCCAGCCTTGCAGGTCCTGATTCAAACCTTCGGGCACGGCTTTGAGCAGGTTCTGGAACAGGTGATGGTGGGTGTTGATCCAGCCCGGGTAGACCACCGAATTTCGCGCGTCGATCACTCGCTCACCGGGTTGCGGCTCAAGGTTGGCGGACATTTCCGCGATCCGGCCGTTGACCACGCGGATGTCCACCGCGCCGGCCCGGGCACGGGGGCCGCGCAGACCGGTCATCACCGCGACCGGGTGCTTGATCAGGATGTTTTGAAGTTGAGTCATGGGCAGCTCCAGTCAGAGGATGTGCGAGGCGGATTTGCCGGCTGTGGTTTCTGGCACGCTGACGCCATTGAGCGCCGCGTTGAGCAGCACCGACACCAGGCAGGCGATGACCACGCTGCTGTGCAGGAACGGCTGTGACCACTCGGGCAGTTGTTTGAACAGGGTCGGGGCGAGCACCGGCACCAGGGCGGCGGCGATGGTGAAACCGACGATCAGCACGTTGTAGCGATTGCGCTCGTAGTCGACCTTGGCCAGGGTCTGGATGCCCGCTGCCGCGACCACGCCGAACATCGCGATGCCGGCACCGCCCAGCGCGGCGGTCGGCATCGAGGCGATGATCGCCCCGGCTTTCGGCACCAGCGCAATCGAGCACATCAACAGACCGCTGATCGCCACCACCCAGCGGCTGCGCACGCCGGTCAGGATCACCAGACCGACGTTCTCCATGAAGGCAATGAACGGAAACGCGGCGAACATCCCGGCGATGGTGCTTGCCAGGCCATTGGCGCGCAGGCCGTTGATCACCTGTTTGTCTTCCACCGGTTTGTCGACGATGTCGCCGATGGCCACGAACAGCCCCATGGATTCGACCATCTGCACGATCATCACCACCACCATGGTGGCGATGGGGATCAGACTGAAGGTCGGCAAGCCGAAGTAGAACGGATAGGGCACGGTCAGCCACGGCGCGTCCTCGACGCTGTGAAAGTTGCCCATGCCCAGACCGTAAGCCAGACCGGCGCCCACCAGCATCCCCACCAGCACCGCCATGTTGCGCAGCAACGGGCTGCCATAACGGTTGACCAGCAGGATGGTCAGCAACACCACCACGGCCACGGCGAGAAACGCCGGCGCGCCGAAGTTGCTCGCGTTGCGCCCGCCGCCGACCCATTCATAGGCAATCGGGAACAGCTGCAGACCGATCACCGTGACGATGCAGCCAGTTACCACCGGCGGGAAAAACCGTCGCAAGCGGCCCACGAACGGCGCGATCAACATGGTGAAAATCCCCGCACCGATCACCGCCCCGCAGACCCCGGAGAATCCCACCTCCGGGTCGCTGCCGATGGCGATCACCGGCCCGACGCTGCTGAACGCCACGCCTTGCAGAATCGGCAGGCGTACGCCGAACTTCCAGAAACCGACGGTCTGCAACAGGGTGGCGATGCCGGAGCAGAACAGCGTGGTGCTGATCAGCACCACCGTGTCGGCGTGGGACATTTTCAGGGCACTGGCGACAATCAACGGCACGGCGATGGCGCCGATGTACGAGACGGCCATGTGCTGCAGGCCGAGGGTGAGCATCTGTCGCACCGGCAGGACGCGGTCGACAGGGTGGACGGTGGAGGAGGAACTGGCTGACGACATGGGGAATCACCTCTAGCTGTTGTTATTCGGTACAGAGGGGTATTCGTTCTGTGTGCCCGGAACCGCCATCCACCGGCTCCGATGCCGGGTTTCAGCCGGCCAGGCAGGCGGCGAAGCCCTGGTTCAGCGCCGCCCGATCCAGGTCGCGGCCGATGAACACGATCTTGCTTGAGCGCGGCTCGCTGCCCCACGCGGTCGAAGCGCGGAACTCCACCAGGCTGTGCACGCCTTGCAGCACGTAGCGCTGGTCTTCGTTGGCCACCGCCAGCACGCCTTTCATGCGGTACAGGTTGTCGGCCTGGGAACTGCGCAACTCGCTGATCCAGCGGTGGAAGGCCATCAGGTTGACTGCGCCGTCCACGGCGATGCCCACTGAGGACACGCTCGGGTCGTGCTCGTGATCGGGCTCTTCAGCGTGATGGTCATGGTCGTGATGGTCATGCTCGTGGTGATCGTGATCGTGCTGATACGCGCCGATTTCCATCAGCTTCTGCGTGCATTCGAAGGCGCCGATGCCGAGGATCTTCGACAGGTCGATCTGTGCGTGGGTCGAGGTCACCAGATCCGCCGTGGCGTTCAATCCGCGGATCTTGCCGCGCAGGGTTTCCACCTCTTCAGCGCTGACCAGATCGACCTTGTTGATGACGATGCGGTCGGCGCAGACGATCTGATCCACCGCCTGATTGTCGACGCCATCCAGTTGCAAGTCTTCCAGGTGCTGGGCGATGTGTTTGGCATCGACCATGGTCACGATGGCGTCGAGTTCGACTTCCTCGGCGATCGGGTCGTTGATGAAGAAACTCTGGGCCACCGGGTACGGGTCGGCCAAGCCGCTGGTCTCGATCAGGATGTGGTCGAGCCGCACCGGACGCGCCACCAGTTCGCGGACGATCCGCACCAGGTCCTCGCGGACTTCGGCGGTGCAGCAGACGCAGCCGTTGACCATTTCGTAGATCTCTTCGGTCTCGGAACTGAGCACCAGATCGCCGTCGATGCCGACTTCGCCGAACTCGTTTTCGATCACCGCGATCTTGCGGCCGTGGTTCTCCTTGAGGATGTAATTGAGCAGGGTGGTTTTGCCGGCACCGAGGAATCCGGTGAGGATGGTGACCGGGATTTTGGTGTTCGGGGTCGGGGCGTTGAAGGGGGTGTTCATGTGAGGCTCCTTGGTATTGATAGACCGGTGCACGATGAAGGGGAGTGAGGCTGGATTTGGCTGGGGGCCGGAGTTTCACCCCAGCGCAGCGCAGTGCCGGCATCGAGGCCGAACAGGTCGAGGACGCGGCCGAGGCTGTGGTCGACCATTTGCGCCAGGCTGTCTGGGCGGGCGTAGAAGGCCGGGACCGGCGGGGCGATGATGCCGCCCATCTCGGTGACAGCGGTCATGTTGCGCAGGTGGGCGAGGGTCAGTGGCGTCTCGCGGGCCATCAGCACCAGGGTGCGGCGCTCCTTGAGGGTGACGTCGGCGGCGCGGCCGATCAGCCCCGATGAGGTGCCGGTGGCGATCTCCGCCAGCGTCCTCATTGAACACGGCGCGACCACCATGCCCAGGCAGCGGAACGAACCGCTGGCGATCCCGGCGGCCACGTCGTCGGCGCGGTGGTAATGGCTGGCGAGGGCGGTGACGTCGGCCAGTTTGTAGTCGGTTTCGTGGGCCATGGTCAGCAGCGCGGCGCGGCTGATGATCAAGTGGCTTTCGATGTTCAGCTCGGCCAGCAACTCCAGCAGGCGCACGCCGTAGATGAAGCCGGACGCGCCGCTGATGCCGACCACCATCCGCTGGCGGTTCACGATGGCAGACCTTCAAGCAGTTGCCGCGCGCGTTCGAGCACGTCCTGATCGAGCTGTGCCTTGATCCCGTCAAACCCAGAACCGCGCGTGGCATCCAGGCCCATGCGCGACGTGGTGCCATTGACCGAGGACGACGGGTCCAGCGGGCTGCCGGGCAAACCGTCAATCGTGAAGATGTCGAGGTGCGGCTGGAAGTGAGTGGCCAGTGCCCACAGCACCTGGCTGTCGTCGGTGAGGTCGATATCGCTGTCCACCGCGATCACGGTTTTCAGGTACGGATCCCAGCCGAGCAGGGCCAGCATGATCTGCCGGGCCTCGCCGTCACGGCTTTGATCCAACGCCACGTAGCAATGAAAATGCGTACCGGAGTTCGGGTAATGCACGGCGGTGACGGCGGGGAAACGTGCCTTGAGCTTCTCGCTCATTTCCGCTTCGCGAGGCAGCCGCGCCAGGGTCAGGTGCTCGGCGTAACGTCCGCCCATCACGTCCACCAGCCAAGCGTCCTTGCGCCGCAACAGGGTATCGACGCGCAGCACGTTGTTGGTCGAGCGATCCGAGGAGTAGCCGCTGAACTCGCCGAACGGGCCTTCTTCGGCATAGGCCGTCGGGTCTATTGCGCCTTCGAGCACAAACTCGGCGTAAGCCGGCACGCCGATGCCGTAGCGCGGAGTCTTCACCAGTTCCAGCGGCGCACCGAACAGCCCGCCGGCCACCGCGCGTTCATCGCTGCCATAGGGCAGCCGTGCAGCAGCGGCGAGCATGAACAGCGGATGCGCGCCGACCACCATGGCCACGCGCAGTTCTTCACCGCGTTCGCGGGCGGTCTGCAACATCCGCCACAGATGCCCGCGCGAGTGCAGGCTGGTAGCCAGGGCCTGACGGGCGTGACGCATCGAGCGGTGGTAGCTCATGTTGGCGATGCCGGTCTGCGGGTCCTCGGCGATGATGATCGCGTTGGTAATGTACGGGCCGCGATCACTGTCGAAATGCTTGAGCATCGGCAGCAGCGCCAGGTCCAGGGTTTCGCCTTCGAAGACTTCGTCGAGCACTGGGCCGGTTTCGACGTAGCGCGGCGCGATCGGCTGGTTGGCGCGGGTCTGGAAGGTTTCGTGCAACTGCGCGGCACTGACGCCGAACAGCCGGGCGATGCGCCGACGGGAGGCGAACAGATTGGTCGCCACCGGCACACCGAGGTTGCTGACGTTTTCGCAGATCAGCAGCGGATCGCGACCCTGGGCGGCGAGGGCATCGACCAGGGCGGTGACGTCCTGATCGGCAGAAAGGGGTTGGGTGATGGTCAGCACATCGTCCGGGTACTGGCGGCGATAGGCGTCGATGAATACGTGAAAATCCTGAGAGTCGCCGAGCGTCGAACGGGTCATGGTTTCACCTCGTAAAAAGCAGGCGCGCAGGGGTGAGGCTGGCGTTCGATCGACAAGCCGTTGGCCTGCCGGTCGAGCGAACGCCGGGTCATCTTCGCGCCTGTAAAGTCGCTGTGTGGCTGGGTTGAAGCCGGGTCAGACCCTGTTTAGAGATAGGTCGTGGTCAGACGAATGTCCGCTTCGGCCAGATCCTTGGGCGGCGGGGTCGGTTCGATCCCGCACAACCGGGCGATGTTGTTGCCCAGGTAATCCTCAAGGTGATCCTCGTCGATCCCCAGGCCCTGCGGCGCCGGCGAGCACAACACTTCCAGCTCGCGCAGCCACATGCCCGGTTCGTTCGGCGGCGAGTCGGTGCCGAACACGATCTTGTTGCGCGGCAGCTCCTTGGCGAACTCGACGATCCGCGACTGGAAGCACCAACCGGATTCGCAGTACACGTTCGGCGTGTCCATCGCCATCCAGAACGCCTCGAACGAGTAGTTGCCGCCGGTCTGGATGCCGAAGTGACCGATGATGAAATTGACCATCGGGAACTCGCGGATGATCGGGTAGAACATCGTCGGAATGGTGTACGGGCCGTCACCGGTGTGGATCAGCACCACGATGTTGTACTTGGCGCAGACCTTCATCGCCGGACGCAGCCAGTCGAGTGCGCGATCCGGGCGATAGCCGTGCATGTTGGCGTGCAGCTTGAGCATCTTGAAGCCGTATTCCTTGATGTGGAATTCCAGCTCTGCCGCACCGTTTTCCGGTCCCCAGCGCGGGTTGAAATTGAAGTTGCCGATGAACCGGTCCGGGTACTTCACGCACAGTTCGGCGACGTACGACATGTAGTCGCGCACGCCCTCGCGGCCACGGCGGTTGCCGTCGCGATAACCGGTGTTGCCCGGTGGCGGCTGGATGAAACCCATGTCGATCCGGCGCGGCTTGCCGTTGATCATGTACGGGCCGTCCATCAGCTTGAGCATGCGCTCGCCGGTGAACGGTTCGCCGGTGTGGCGCCAGGCCTCGTCGACCAGATTGGTGGGGTGCAGATGGGTGTCGATGATCATCGGTTCAGCTCCTGGCCAGTTGGGTGGTGACGGGGCGCTTGAGTTGCGCCTCTGCTTCGGAAACGGAACGCGGCGGCGGGGACGGCTCGAGGCCGATCATCCGTGCGGTGTTGTTGCCCAGGTAGTCTTCGAGGGTGTCCTCGTCGAGGTTAAGGCCCTGCGGCGGCTCGTGGCAGAGCACTTCGAGCAGGCGCAGCCACATGCCCGGTTCGTTCGGCGGGGTGTCGGTGCCGAACAGGATCTTGTGGGTCGGCAGGACCTTGGCGAACTCGACGATCCGCGATTGCAGGCACCAGCCGGACTCGCAATAGACGTTGGGCAGCTCCATCGCCCACTGCATCGGTTCGAACACGTAGACGCCGCCGGTCTGCACACCGAAGTGGGCCATGATGAAATCGACGTTGGGGAACTCCTTGATCATCGGCACCCATTCCGACGGGATGCTGTAAGGCCCGTCGCCGGTGTGCAGCTTGACCGGGATGCCCAGCTCGGCACATTTCTCGAAGGCCGGACGGACCCAGTCCAGCGCGCGGTCAGGACGGTAGGCGTGCATGTTGGCCTGCATCTGCACCATCTTGAAACCGTGTTCTTTCACGTAACGCTCGATCGCCTCGACGCCGTTTTCCACGCCGCAGCGCGGGTTGTAGACGAAGCAGCCGATGAAACGGTCCGGGTAGGTCTGGACCATTTTCAGGGTGTAGGCCATGTAGGCGTCGATGGATTCGCGGCCCGACAATTCGCCGTCGGTCCAGGTGTAGATGGTGTTGCCCTGCGGCGGCTGGATGAAGGCTTTGTCGATGCGGCGAGGCTTGCCGTTGACCATGTACGGGCCATCCATCATCTCCAGCAGACGCTCGCCGGTGAACGGGTCACCGTCATGCCTCCAGGCGAGGTCCACGAGATCCGTGGGATAGCAGCTGATATCGATGATCATTGAAGTCGATCTCCTGATAGCGGGGAAGGGAGCCTTGCGGCTCACAGCATCCACGTCCCGGGCAATCGGCCGTTTCTATGCGCAGCACTCGCGCATTCCCTCGCCTGTTCGCATCCGGCCCGGGTGGGTGGTTGCTTGAGGCGAGTATTGGAAGGCGGGGGAGGGTTCGTACAATATTAATTGGGTGGGGTGGTGATACTTCTGGGATATAGGGGAAGATCAAAAGCCTGCCCTCACCCTAGCCCTCTCCCGGAGGGAGAGGGGACCGATCGGGGAATATTGATGAATGACACCGACGTGACAGTTCAGCAGTGAATCCATAATCGACTCGGTCGTTCAGGTCGATGTATGACGCAAGACACCTCGGTCAGCTCCCTCTCCCACCGGGAGAGGGCTGGGGTGAGGGTTGGTTTTCGAGAGTACTCAGGGCCAACTGTTTGATGATCTCAACCACCGGCGCGACCCGGTCAGCCTGCCCATGCGGCCACACCGCATAAAGATTGTAATGCGCCGCAATCTGCGCCTCGTTCAACGCCACCAGCCGCCCGCTGCGCAACGCATCGGCAGCCAGTAATCCACGCACCAGCCCCGCACCAACACCCGCTTCAGCCGCCGCAATCAGATTCGCCGCATTATCGAAAATCACCCGCGCCGGCGGTTCGGTCGGTGTCATCCCGGCCGCATCCAGCCATGGAATCCACGACCGTCGCGTGTATCCCAACAGCGGCAACTCAAGAATCTGCGCCGGGCTCAGCGGCAGCTGCAATCCATGCCGCTCCGGCAACGCCGGGGACGCCACCGCCAGCACCCGATCCCCGCAGATCTGGGTCATCTCGCAATCGTCCCAATCGCCATAGCCATAGCGCAGCGACAGGTCCACCCGTTCGAAAATACTGCGATCACTGCGCGGCATCGACAGGATTGTCACTTCGTAATCCGGCAAGCCGTCGAGCAACTGCGGCAAGCGCGGATTGAGCCAGCTCTGCGCCAGTTCGCTGTCCACATCCAGGGTCAGTCGCTGGGCCACGCTGCGGTTTTTCACCGAGGACAGCGCCCGGTCAATCTGCGCCAGGCCATCCGACAGCACGCTGGCAAACAGCTGCCCGGCGTCGGTCAGGTTGCTGCCGCCGCCTTCGCGCACGAACAGCGGCTGGCCGATGAAGTCTTCCAGGGCGCGGATCTGCTGGCTGATCGCGCTGTGGGTCAGGTCGAGCTTGCGTGCGGCACTGGAAAAACTGCCGCTGCGCGCTGCGTGAATGAACGCGCTCATGGACTGCACCGACGGGTATCGCTTGTACATGTTGTTAGTCCTGCTTACACCGGTTGGCAGAAATCGTCGCTGGCCGCGCGTTGCCGGGGGTTCCAATAATCGGTCACCAGGCCCGCACAAAGACGGGCCGCTCTTTTGGAGCCTGACAATGATTGCATTCACGGTTAACGGCGAACGACGCGAGCTGGATGAGGCGTCCCCCTCCATGCCCTTGTTATGGGTGCTGCGTGATCAGTTGAAACTCACCGGCACCAAGTTCGGTTGCGGCATGGGCCTGTGCGGTGCCTGCACCGTGCACCTGAACGGCGTCGCGGTGCGTTCCTGCCAGTTGCCGCTGGCCGCCGTCGCGGGCCACAGCATCACCACCATCGAGGGCCTGTCGCCCAGCGAAAACCATCCGCTGCAACTGGCCTGGGTCGCCGAAGATGTGCCGCAATGCGGCTACTGTCAATCCGGGCAGATCATGTCCGCCGCCGCACTGCTCAACACCGGCGCACCGGTCAACGATGACTCGATCCGCAACGCGATGTCCGGGAATATCTGCCGTTGCGGCACTTACGGGCGCATCAACAAAGCGATCAAACGTGCGGCGAATGCGCCGAAGGAGGCGTGATGAGCTTCATCGACGGCACGCTTCATGAACCCTCGCGCCGAGTGTTTCTCAAGCAGGCGGTGACGGTGGCGTCCGGTCTGGCGATTGCGCTGTACCTGCCTTCCGGTGCGGCGGCGACTGAAGCGAAAACCTCGGCCACTGAATTCGAACCCAACGCCTGGGTGCGCGTGCTGCCCGACGGCACGGTGAAACTGGTGGTGCACAAGCACGATTCCGGCACCGGCACCCAGACGGCTTTGGCCGCGTGCGTGGCCGAGGAACTGGACGTGAACCCGATGACGGTGCAGGTCATCACCCCGGAAGATCCGTTCTTCGAAACCTACATTCATCCGGTCTGGAAAGTCTTCTCCACCGGCGGCAGCACCAGTGTGTCGCTGGAGTACGATCGCTTGCGCATGGCTGGCGCCACGGCGCGGGTGCTGCTGATCAGTGCGGCGGCGCAGCAGTGGAAAGTCAGCCCCGACAGTTGCTCTACCGAGGAAGGTCGGGTCGTGCATGCATCGAGCAAACGCAGCCTCGGCTACGGCGAACTGGCCGGCGCGGCGGCGCATCTGCCGGCACCGACGAACGTCACGCTGAAGGATCCGGCGCAGTTCAAATACATCGGCAAGTTGCGCCACAAACGCGATGCGGCGGCCAAGGTTTGCGGGCGTTTCAAGTACAGCATCGACGTGCAGTTGCCGGGGATGCTGGTGGCAGTGATTCAGCGCGCACCGGTGGTGGGCGCGAAGGTTGTCGCCGTGGATTCGGCGGCAGCCTTGCAGGTGCCTGGCGTGCGCAAGGTGATCGCTATTCCCGGTCGGCCGGACGTGCTCGGTGGCAACCTCGAAGGCGTCGCGGTACTGGCCGAAACGTTCTGGGCCGCGCAACAGGGACGCAAGCTGCTGGAGATCAAATGGAGCGATTCCCCGCTGGCCGGCTTCGACAGCGCCGATCTGGCCAGGGCGCAGATCGCAGCGATCAGCGACCCGGCAACGCAAACCGTCAAAGCCATGGCCCAGGGCGATGTCGCGGGACGATGGCCGGGTGCGGCGAAGCTGCTCGAAGCCGATTACACCATGCCCTACAAGGTGCAGAACCCGCTGGAGCCGATCTGCATCACCGCGCAGCTCAAGGACAAGGCAATCACCTACTGGGGTGGCGTGCAGGTGCCGTCGTCGGCGCTGGAAGCGGCGCAAACCGTGTGCGGCATCGGCAAGGAAAAAGTCACCATTCATGAGCTGGTGTCCGGTGGCAGCTTCGGTGCGCGGGAAGCCAAATACTGGTTGTTCGAGGTCGCGTATCTGGCGCAGAAGACCGGCGTGCCGGTGAAACTGCTCAACAGCCGCGAAGACGAGATGCACGCGCTGTTCAATCACCCGGCCACGCTGCATCGGGTAAAAGGCGCGCTGGATGCCCAAGGCAAACTCACTGCGCTGCAACTGCACGCGGTGTCGCCTGCCTCGCCGGAACAGTGGGAGCCGGGCTATTTCGAGCGTCCGGATCACATGGATTACAGCACCACCGAAGCGATCACCGCGTGGGACTTCGCCTACCGTCCGCCGCACCTGGAGCTGAACTGGGTCAAACACGAAAGCAACGTGCCCAGCGGTTGGTATCGCTCGGTGAGCTTCATTCCCAACGTGTTCGCCGTGGAAAGCTTCATGGATGAACTGGCCCACGCGGCCGGTGAAGATCCGTTGGCATTCCGGCTGGTCAACATGCAGGAGCGGCCACGGCATGTGGCGGTGCTGAAGCAGGCCGCTGAACGCGCCGGTTGGGGCCAGAAACTGCCGCCGGACACGGCGCTGGGGATCGCCACCAATCAGGGCTACACCAGTTTCATCGCCGTGGTGGCGCGGGTCGCGAAAGTGGACGGCAAGGTGCGGGTCGAGAAGCTGACCTGTGTGGTCGATTGCGGTCTGGCGGTGTCGCCCGGCGGGGTCGAGGAGCAGATTTACGGCGGATTGATGTGGGGCCTCGGCCACGCGCTATTCGATCGTCTCGACATCCAGCAGGGCAGAGTGGTGCAGAGCAATTTCCACGACTATCGCGTCACCCGCATGTCCGACATGCCGCCGGTGGACATTCTCGTGCTCGATGGCCAGCCGGACAAACCGGGCGGCGTCGGGGAGCTGGGCAGTCCGTCGGTGGTCCCGGCAATTGCCAATGCGCTGTTCAGCCTGACCGGGGTGCGTCAGCGTTCCACGCCACTGAACCTGGGGTAAGTCGCCATGGACCTGCGTTTGCTGCGGTACTTCATGGCCCTGGCCGATGAGCTGCACTTCGGTCGCGCCGCCGAACGGCTGCACATCTGCCAGCCGCCGCTGAGCCAGCAGATTCGTTTGCTGGAGGAAGAACTCGGCACGCCGCTGTTCGAGCGCAGCCACCATCGGGTCGAGCTGACAGCGGCGGGGCAGATGCTCAAGGAGCAGGCGCCGCTGGTGTTCGAGCAACTCGAGCGGGCGCTGGACCTGACCCGCCAAACTGGTCGCGGGCAACTGGGCGAGCTGGAAATCGGCATGATCAGTTCGGTGATGGTCGGCGTGCTGCCCAAGGCGCTGCACCTGTTTCGCGAGCGATATCCGCAGGTGACCTGGCGTTTGCATGAAATGACCCCGGCGGCCCAGGTCAAGGCGTTGAAGGAAAAACGCATCGACGCTTGTGTGTTCCGGGTTGGCTATGACGACCCGCAATTGCGCAATGAATTGCTGATCCATGAGCCGATCCATGTGGTGATGCCGCAGGATCACCCGCTGGCCCGACGCGAGGTGCTGGCGCCGGCTGATCTGGCGCAGGAGCCGTTTGTGGCGCTGGAGCTGAAGCAGTCGCGGTTCGCCAATTTTCTCTATCAGTGCTGCATTCAGGCCGGGTTCACCCCACAGATCCGCCAGCAGGTGATCGAGGTGCAGACTTTGCTCAGTCTGGTTCGCGCCGGGTTTGGCGTGGCGCTGTTACCCGCATCGATCGAGCAGTTGGCTCCCGCCGGACTGGTGTTCCGGCGCCTGACCCCGGCGCTGCCGCAAGTGCCGCTGTACGCGACGTATCGGGCGGACGATGCCTCGCCGGTGCTCAAGCTGTTTCTCGATACGCTGCGCGAGCTGGTCGATCACTCATCGCGGTAATCAGGGATAAAGTTGCCCGGCACGATCACAACCGCCTGCGGTCGTAAACTTCACATGCGCGAACTTGTGGAGAACCAATGAGCCGGGACGTCCTGACCACCGAAACCAATCGCCGTCAGTTGCAGCAGATCATTGCCGGGCTGTCCGACGGGGTGATTCTGCTGGAACTCGACCAGACGATTCTCTGGGCCAACGAAGCCGCGCTGGCGATGCATGGCGTCAGCCGGATCGGCGAGCTGGGCAACAACGCCGGGGAATACGTCGAGCGCTTCAACCTGCGGTATCGCAACAACCACACATTGACGCCGGAGCAATACCCGATCAGCCGTGTGGCGACCGGGGAAACGTTCAGTGATGTGCTGGTGGAGGTTTCCTCGCGCAGCGATGAAGAACGTACCTGGGTGCACAGCGTGCGCAGCATGGTGTTGACCGATCGCGACGGCGACATCGAGTCGCTGGTGCTGATCATGAGCGACGTCACCGACTGGGCCAACGCCGAACAGCGCTTCGAAAAAACCTTCAACGCCAACCCGGCGCCGGCGGTGATCTGCCGCCTCAGCGATCTGCGTTACATCAAGGTCAATCCGGGTTTTCTGGAAATGACCGGCTACACCCGCGATCAGGTGATCGGCGTTTCGACCTATGAGCTGGATATTCTCGAACAGGCCGAGCGCAAGGACCTGGCGATCCAGCGCCTGCGCGATGTCGCGACGATCCCGCAGATGCAGGCCGAGCTGCGATTGCCGGACGGTGGCATTAAACAGGTGATCGTCGCGGGGCAGCCGCTAGTGCTCAATGACGAGGATTGCATGCTGTTCTCGTTCGTCGACATGGAGCTCAGGCATAAGGCCGAAGTCGCCCTGCGCCAGAGTGAAGAGCGGTTCGCCAAGGCCTTTCGCCTGACGCCGGTACCGATCCTGATTTGCAGCGCCGATGAGCAGCGGCTGATCGACGTCAATCAGGCCTTTCTCGATACCCTGGCTTACGAGAGCGACGACGTGCTCGGCAAGACCGTCGCGCAACTGGACTTCATCGATGAACCGGCGGAACGCGCCCGGTTACTGGCGGCACTGGAGAAAACCGGCCGCGTTGACCGCGTCGATATGCGGATCCGCAGGAAAGACGCCGAGCTGCTGGAGTGCGCGATGTCCGCCGACACCGTCAACATCCAGGACGCGGTGTGCTATCTGCTGGTGCTGATGGACATCACCGAGCGCAAGCGCACCGAGCTTGAGCTGGTGGCGGCGATTGAAGAGGTGATGAAGGATGCATCCTGGTTCAGTCGGACGTTGATCGAAAAGCTGGCCAATGTGAAGAAGGTCAACTCGCCGCAGCTGCCGAGCGTGTCGTTCACTGATCTCACCGCCCGCGAGCGTGATGTGCTGGGACTGATCTGTGAGGGGCTGGCGGACAAGGAAATTGCTGCGCGGCTGAAGCTGGCGCCGAACACGGTGCGCAATCATGTGGCGACGGTGTATTCGAAGCTGGATGTGCACAGTCGAAGCGAGGCGATTGTCTGGGCTCGGGAGCGTGGGTTGTTTTCGGGGGGCGGTCGGGGGCAGCGGTAAGGTGCAAATGCACTAGTTTATGGGGTGCAAATTCGGGTGTTTGATCGGGCGGGGTGTTCTTAGTCTGTTGAGGTGCGATGCATTTTTTTGGTGATCGTGTCTTTTTGGAACCTGCTAATGGATCAGCCCTTTATGAATGTGTTGTCGGTTTTTGAGTCTGGTTGTGTGGAGCTGGCGCGATGATTTATCTGGCGCAGTTGCGGGCTCGGCTTGAGCGTAGTTTTTCGCCGTTGGCTTGTGAGTGTGTGGTGGATGGGGATCATTCGCTGACTGTGAAGCTTTATGAGCCGGTTTCGGGGCGGGTGGATCTGGTGATTAGTGGGTTGAGTCTTGGTGCCTTGCGAACTCCAGAGGCGGTGGATGCTTTGATTGGTGAGTTGCGGTATGAGCTTGAGAGTAATTCTTTGCGCTCGCCCAGTTGAGCTTGGCGGCCTTTGGGCCGACCATGCTGTTTTTGGGTTTGGGTGTGTATCCGTTTCTTCGGGTGTTGCGGCTGGCGGTTCCGCTCTTACAGCGGGTCACTTTTGACAAACGCCTCAAAAGTAACCAAAAAGGCTTTACCCTGACGTTCGGCACCTCGCTTTGGCTCGGTGTTCCTTCGCTCCGGGATTGATCCGGGGGCATCGCCTACGGTTTGCTTCGCTGCACCTCCTCTCGATGCATGCGGCTGCGCCGCACGGTCGCTGCGCTCCCACCCCCGGATCAATCCCTCCACTCAGCCT
>NZ_RRZJ01000074.1:0-559 GCF_004368175.1 Pseudomonas sp. CH235 | reverse complement strand
TTCGCTTAGGCTCAGTGTTCCCTCGCTACGGTGTCCATCAGGGGGCATCGCCTACGGTTTGCTTCGCTGCACCTCCTCTCGATGTATGCGGCTTCGCCGCACGGCGCTGCGCGCCTACCCCCTGATGGACACCTCCGCTCGGCCTGCCGAAGGGACTAAAGATCAAAAGCAGATCAAGAGCCAGATCAAGAGCCCCTCACCCTAGCCCTCCCGAAACGTCGGACCGCCCGTAGGGAGAGGGAACTGATCGAGGTGTATGGCAGAGCTACGCCGACGTGCAATACCGAGTCGAACTCAAGTTTTGAAAAGCCCACAAATCGGCTCCCTCTCCTCAGGGAGAGGGCTGGGGTGAGGGGTAAACCCACCACAAAACCAAAGCCGAACACGCCCCGCTCCTCTCCACTCAAAACGATGAGCGTTAGCTCGAGTACCGCTTTTGACGTGCCAGCCCCATCGGAAGGCTGAGTGGAGGGATTTATCCGGGGGTGGGAGCGCAGCGACCGTGCGGCGCAGCCGCATGCATCGAGAGGAGGTGCAGCGAAGCAAACCGTAGGCGATG